>JALWNR010000768.1 GCA_027083715.1 Bacteroidales bacterium | reverse complement strand
CTACTTTTCAATAATTATTTACTAAAATTGCAGTTTCAAAAAAATCCACAAAAAAATAAAAATTGAAACTCAGTAATTTAGGCACATATTATCAAAAGCATCCTTTTTTTAAAGAAATATCAGTACTTCTTTCCGAAGGAAAGAAAAATTTGCACTTTAAAGGATTTTCCGGTTCATCGGCTGCCGTTTTTGCAAATGCTTTGCTCAACAAACCGGAACAAACCCATTTTTTTATCTTGCCCGATAAAGAAGAAGCCGGATATTTTTACAATGATTTACAAAATTTGACTACCGAAAATGAGTTTTATTTTTTGCCCTCTTCATACAAACGCGATTTAATCAGCCTGAAAAACCTAAAAAAAGCCGAAGAAAGTATTATTGAACGCAACAAAACCATTGAAAAGTTAAATACGGGCGAAGCAACAGCTGTAATCAGCTATCCCGAAGCGGTTATTGAGAAAGAAGCATCAAGCAAAGTGCATCAGGAGCAAAGTTTTTTAATCCGAACAGGCGACAAACTGGATATTGATTTTATTAAAGAGTTTTTATTTGAATACGGTTTTCGTCAAAATGATTTTGTTTTTGTGCCGGGTGATTTTTCAGTGCGTGGGAGCATTATTGATGTTTTTTCGTATTCAAGCGAATACCCTTACCGCATAGATTTTTTTGGCGATGAAGTGGACAGTATCCGCACTTTTGACATCGTAAAGCAATTATCGCTAAAAAAAACAGAACAAATTATTTTGCATCCCGATGTAAACAAAATCAGCGAAAGCAAAGATAAGCAGCCTATTTTTGATCACCTACCAGAAAACTCGGTAATCTGGATTAAAGATGCTAAATACATCGCCGAAAGGCTAAATCAGCTAAAAGAAAAAATCAGTAAGGAAGATTTTGAGGCTTTTAACGAAGATTATCTGGTACTTAATCCCGATGATTTTATTTCGGGGAATGATTTTGCCCTTGAACTGAAAAAATACAGCGTGATTGAACTGGGAAACCGGAGTTTGTTTAATGCGGATAAACAATTTAATTTTCAAACACAAAGACAGCCTGAATTTAATAAAAATTTTGATTTACTGGCTTCCGATATGTTCAAACGCCAAACAGAAGGCTACCAAAACATTATACTTTCCGACAGGGAAAAACAAATTGAACGGATTCATTCCATTTTGCAATCGGAAGAAGTAAATGTTCATCCTGATTTTGAAGGGATTACACCTACTTTGCACGAGGGTTTTATCGACCACGATGTGTTGATTAACTGCTATACCGACCATCAGATTTTTCAGCGTTACCACCGCTTGCGACTGAAAAGTCAGAAGATGATAGAAACAAAAGGTGCAATCAGCCTGCAGGAACTGAATCAGTTAAAACCCGGCGATTATGTAATTCATGTGGATCACGGAATTGGTAAGTTTGCTGGATTGCAAAGCATTGAGGTAAACGGTAAACGACAGGAAACCATTCGTATTACCTACAAAGACAGCGATACACTTTTTGTAAGCATACATTCGCTGCATAAAATATCGAAATACAAAGGGGGCGACGGTAGCCCGCCCAAAATACATAAACTGGGTTCAAAAGTATGGCAAAACACCAAAAATAAAGTAAAAGGCAGAGTAAAAGATATTGCCAAAGAGCTGATTGCCTTGTATGCCAAACGAAGAGCCGAAAAAGGCTTTCAGTTTTCGCCCGACAGCTATCTGCAGGAAGCCCTTGAGGCATCCTTTATTTATGAAGATACGCCTGACCAGTACAAAGCGGCACAGGCAACCAAAGCCGATATGGAAGCTCCCATCCCTATGGACAGGCTGGTTTGCGGTGATGTAGGTTTCGGCAAAACCGAAGTAGCTATTCGGGCAGCTTTTAAAGCGGTAACCGACGGGAAACAAGTTGCCGTACTGGTACCAACCACCATTTTGGCTTTACAGCATTATCAAACATTTGGCAAAAGATTGAAAGAATTACCCGTTACCGTAGAGTATATTAGCAGGCTGAAATCTGCTAAAAATCAGCGAATAATTCTTGAACGACTGGCAAAGGGCGAAATTGACATACTCATCGGAACACACCGGATTGTTGGTAAAGACGTAATTTTTAAAGATTTGGGCTTGTTAATTGTAGATGAAGAGCAAAAATTTGGGGTAGCCATTAAGGAAAAGCTGAAACAAATGAAGTTGAATGTGGACACGCTTACGCTTACAGCAACACCCATTCCGCGTACATTACAGTTTTCTCTGATTGGGGCACGTGATTTGTCGATTATTAATACACCGCCACCCAATCGTTATCCTATCGTTACCGAATTGCATACTTTTAATGAGGAAATTATCAAAGAGGCGGTAGAAAATGAGCTGAGGCGCAACGGACAGGTATTTTTTATCAACAACAGGGTACAAAATCTACCGGAAATTGAAATTTTATTAAAAAGATTAATACCTGATGTGCGCACAGTAATAGCTCACGGGCAAATGAAAGGCAATGAGCTGGAAAAAATCATGCTGGGTTTTATAAATCATGAATACGATGTACTGATTGCTACCACGATTATTGAATCGGGTTTGGATATTCCGAATGCCAATACCATTATTATTAACAATGCACAAAATTTTGGACTGAGCGATTTGCATCAATTGCGTGGGCGTGTTGGTCGGTCAAATAAAAAAGCCTTTTGTTATTTGCTGGCACCTCCGCTTACGGTTTTAACCCCCGATGCACGTAAACGCCTGCGTGCCATCGAAGAATATTCAGATTTGGGTAGCGGCTTTAACATTGCCATGCAAGATTTGGATATTCGAGGTGCAGGAAACTTGCTGGGCGGTGAACAAAGCGGGTTTATATCGGAAATAGGTTTTGAAACGTATCAGCAAATCCTGAACGAAGCACTTTTTGAATTGCGCGAAGAAGCTCCCGAAACACAAGAAAGTGCTAAATATCAGGCACAAAATGATAGTTTTACGGATATTTTTGTACAAGATTGTCAGGTAGATACCGATTTAGAAATATTATTCCCTACCGAGTATATTGCCAGTACATCGGAGCGCATCCGTTTATACCGTGAGCTGGATAATATAAAAAACAAAGAAGATCTGGAAACTTTTGAGCAAAACCTGATTGACCGTTTTGGTGCTTTACCGCCGCAAAGTAAGGAGCTGATTACCGTAGTGGAACTGCGCCGACAGGCAATGAAACTGGGAATGATGCGCATTATCATCAAAAAAGAAAAGATGATTTGTTATTTTACTCCTTTAGACCGATATTTTAACTCTCCGGTATTTGAAAATATTTTGGAATTTACCAAAAAATGCGGGAAAAGTTGTGAATTGATTCACGACCCCAAAAAACCCGGATTACGCATTGAAAATATAAAATCCATAAAACAGGCTTTTGAGATTTTGAAAAAAATGGGCTGACTTTTTGATAAATGAATATATGCAAAATATTTAAGCAAAATGAACGGACAAGCAGAATTATACGAAGTATTAAAGCAATTGAATATAGATTTTGAATACCACGAGCATCCGCCGGCACCGACTATTGAAATAGCAAAAAAATACTGGAAAGATTTAGATGCAATGCATTGTAAAAATTTATTTTTCAGGAATCATAAAGGAAACAAACACTATCTGGTAGTTTTTGAACACGAACAAAATTTATCGGTAAAAACATTAGAGCAAATGCTCAAACAAGGCAAACTAAGTTTTGCTTCGGAGTGGCGCATGGAAAAATATCTGGGAATTAAGCCCGGCTCTGTTTCACCATTGGCATTAATCAACGACCGGGAAAAGCACGTAAAAGTTTTTTTTGACAAAAACTTGGAAAAAGCAGAAAAAATAAGTTTTCATCCGGGTATAAATACCGCTTCGTTGGTAATTAATTTTAAAGATTTTATCCGGTTTATGGATTGGACAGGTAATGAATATGAGTTTTTGACACTTTATTAATTCATTATTTTTAAAATAATTTCTATTAAGACCTTAGCTTTTTAGACTTAATCTTTTATCATATTGATTTTTTTATATCTTTGCAGCTTAAATTTTTAGCTATAATATTTTTAAGATAATAACAAATGGCAACCTTAGAAAACATTAGAAAGAGAGGCCCCTTGGTGGCAATTATCATCGGATTTGCAATGTTAGCGTTTATTTTGGGCGATTTTCTTAATTCAGGAACAAACCTTTTATCAGGTGATCGTTTTAGAATTGCTCAAGTGGATGATGTATCCGTTGATTACCGTGATTATGAGCAAAGAGTTAAAAACGCCATCGAGCAATTTAAACAACAATATCAAACAAGCAGTATTGACGACCGTCAGCGTGAAGAAATCAGGCGTCAAGTTTGGGAAGGAATGATTCAGGAAATCATCCTACAGAAAGAATTTGATGAATTAGGATTGGAAGTTAGTGCCGATGAATTATTTGATATGGTTCAAGGAAGAAATGTTGATCCTTTAATTCAGCAAATACCGGCATTTCGTAACCCGCAAACAGGAATGTTTGACCCTGCTATGGTTATCTATTTCCTAAAAAACATGGATAAAGACCCTAACAGTAAAGCAGCATGGTTAAATATTGAAGAACAAATAAAACAAAAACGTTTAAGCAGTAAATATATTAATTTGGTAATTAAAGGTTTATACGTAACAAAAGCACAAGCCGAAGCTGCTTATAAAGAGCGTAACTATCTGGTTGATTTTAATTATCTTGCCAAAAGATACAGTGAAGTATCAGACAGTAGTATCAGTATTTCGGATAATGATTTGCGAGCATACTACAAAGAACATAAAAATGATTTCAAGCAAGAAGCATCCAGAGATATTGCATATGTAACATTTGACGTGGTTCCTTCGGTGAATGATACTGCCTACACATTGGATTGGATACAAAAAGCAAAACCAGAATTTGCAGCAGAAGAAAATATCAAACAATATGTAAACTTTAATTCAGACATACCTTTTGATGAAAAGCATTATAAAAAAGGTGAAATTGCCAATTTTGAGTTAGATAGCTTTATGTTTAGTAATGAACCGGGTGCTGTTTTTGGTCCTTATTTTGAAGATGGTGCATATAAGTTAGCACGCATTGTTGAGAAAAAAGAAATGCCTGATTCAATTGGAATAAAACATATTTTAATCCAAATAAACGGACAAGACATACCTGATATTGAACGTGCAAAGGTAATTGCAGACAGCCTGAAATCATTAATTGAAAAAGGTGCCAATTTTGCAGAATTGGTGAAAAATTTCTCGAGTGATCAAACAACATTAGATAAGGGCGGTGATTTAGGAATGTTTGCAGAAGGACAACGTGCTTTTGGCATTTTTCCGTATAAAGAAATGCTTGACGAAAAAATGAACAAAGTGAAGGTCGTAGAAACACAATATGGAGTACATTTACTTGTAAAAACAAGCCAAACAGAATTAGTACCCAAAGTACAAGTAGCTATTTTGGTACGAAATATTGTTCCCAGCTCAGACACATACCAAAGTGTTTATGCCGAAGCAAGTAAATTTGCAGGAGAAAATCGTAATCTAAAAGATTTTGATAAAGCCATTCAAGAAAATGGACTGTTGAAGAAAATTGCTCCCAGACTAACAAAAAATGAAACTTTTATAGCAGGATTAACTTCTCCACGCGAGATGATACGTTGGGCATTTAATGCAGAACTTGGTGATGTTTCTCAGGTTTATGAGTTTGGAAACAGATATGTAGTTGCTGCTTTAACAGCTGTTAGAGAAAAAGGAACAGCTCCTTTTGAACAAGTAAAAGAAGAAATTCGCTTCTTTGTTGCTAAGGAGAAAAAAGCTGAATACCTTAAAAATGAATTGGCAAAACTTATGCCTACAGATTTAAATTCAGCAGCAAATAAATTAAATACCACAATTGGTGAAGCTAGAAATGTAAGCTTTAGCTCAAATCAAATCGAAGGTCTTGGTTTTGAACCGGTTTTAATAGCCGATGTGGTAAGCGCTGAAAAAAATAAAGTAGAAGGTCCGGTAAAAGGAAACAATGGAGTATATTTGTATGAAGTTACTATTATTACCTCTGCATTAAACTTAGATAAAGTAGATTTAAAACCTGAAATTAATAAATTACAAAGTGATTTACAACAAAGAGCAATTTTCCAAGTAGTGAATGCTCTTAAAGAAAGTACAGAAATCATTGATGAACGCTCGAAGTTTTATTAATAGAAAAACAATATACAGAAAAGCCATCCGGTTTGGGTGGCTTTTTTTTGGGCATAAAAATAGTTTAACGGCTAAAATAGCTTATTGAATTTTACTTATTGTCGTTTAATTATTCAACAGCGCAGAGATTTCTTACAACATATTAATCCGAATAAAATAATAAATTAACATTTATTAATACTGAAAATTAGTTAATTCCGAATATAAAACATACCTTTGCGCCCACAAATTAAAATAAATCAATCCATTATAATACCAATCACTAAAATACCAACCCATAAAATAACTGCTGACAAATAATCAGCTCCAATAAATAGATTAAATAAAATGATAACATTCAAAGAAACCGGTTTAAAACCGGAAATTTTAAAAGCATTAGAGGATTTAAGCTTTGTTAACCCTACACCAATACAAGAAAAAACCATACCGTATTTAATTAACGGGAAAAATGATTTAATTGCTTTAGCGCAGACAGGAACAGGTAAAACAGCAGCTTTTGGTTTACCAATATTGCAACAAATTAATCCTAAAGAGAATAAAATTCAGGCACTAATATTAAGCCCAACCCGTGAGTTAGGTTTACAAATAGCCAATGACCTGAAGTCTTATTCAAAATATATGGATAAAATTTCAGTAGCTGCGGTTTATGGAGGAGCAAGCATTGATACACAAATTAAACAACTTAAAAAAGGAGTACAGATTGTAGCAGCCACCCCCGGACGAGCCCTTGATTTAATTAAACGAAGAGTATTAAAACTTTCAAATGTGAAATTTTTAGTACTCGACGAAGCTGATGAAATGCTTTCAATGGGTTTTAAGGATGATTTGGATGCTATTTTAGAACAAACACCGGAAAATAAACAAACCTTATTATTTTCGGCAACTATGCCCAAAGAAATTTTACGTATTGCTCAAAAGTATATGAACAATCCTGAAGAAATCTCTGTTGGGAAAAAGAATACAGGTGCTGAAAATGTGCAACATATTTATTATATGGTAAGTGCACGTGACAGATATTTGGCATTGAAGCGAATAGCTGATATTAATCCTAAAATTTACGGTATCGTTTTTTGCCGTACACGTCGAGAAACCAAAGAAGTAGCCGATAAATTAATGGCTGACGGATACAATGCTGATGCTTTACACGGCGATTTATCACAATCGCAAAGAGATTATGTAATGGACAGGTTTCGTAAAAAGCATTTACAACTTCTGGTAGCTACTGATGTTGCCGCACGAGGATTAGATGTTAACGATTTAACACACATCATCAATTATAATTTGCCCGATGAATTGGAAGTTTATATTCACCGTAGCGGAAGAACCGGACGTGCCGGTAAAAAGGGTATTTCCATTTCAATAATCCACTCTAAAGAAAAATCTAAAATTAAAACTTTAGAGAAAAAAGTAGGTAAATCATTTGATCATCAACAGGTCCCCGGAGGAAAAGCGATTTGTGAAAAGCAATTATTCAACCTCATCGACGTTATGGAAAATATTGAGGTAGATGAACAACAGATTGAACAGTTCATGCCGGAAATATACAAAAAACTAGAATGGATGAGTCGTGAAGATTTAATAAAGCGATTTGTTTCAGTTGAATTTAACCGGTTTTTAGCTTATTATAAAGATGCTCGTGATTTAAATGTATCGGCAAAAAGTAGCTCAAGGGAAGAAAAAAGCAGAGGTGGAAAAAGAAGAGGAAGAAGTGATAATTTTCAACGTTTTTTTATCAGTTTAGGGAAACGCGACAACCTGAATGCAGCAAAACTTATTGGCATAATCAATGACAACACACGTAGCAAAGACATCGAAATAGGAAAAATAGATTTAATGAAAAGCTTTTCATTTTTCGAGGTGGAAAGTAGTCAGACAGATACTATTTTAAAGTCATTCCGTAATGCAAAATATAATGATACACGTATTTCGGTAGAACTTGCCCAATCAAAAGGTGAACATAACGACAAACGTAGAGAACAAAAATTTGAAAAACGTAAAGATAAAAGACAGGACGGTTTTAAACGAAAAAGAAAAAGGATATAATTAGATATGGGCGTATTATTTTGCAAACACGCCCATATCTTTCATAAAATTGGATTGAGAAATAAGACTACTCTTTTTTTCTAAGCAGTAGTAAACCGATAAACATTAACAAACCATTCACCAATAATAACTCAAATCCAAATTTATATCCGTTAAACCAAGCAACAGAATTTACACTTATAATATAAGTTATAACAGGCGAAAGAATGGCTACTACAGGAACCCATTTATCTCTAACCTGATATTTTGTAAACAGCCCGAATGCAAATAAACCAAGTAAAGGTCCGTAAGTATATCCGGCAACACGAAACACCTGATTAATCACACTGTCATCATTAATTGCTTTAAAAATAATAATCACCAAAAAAATCAGGAAAGAAAAACCTATATGTATCCATCTTTTTTTTCGACGTGTTTCGGCAGAATCTTTTTGCACATCAATACCCAATACATCAACAGTAAATGAAGTAGTTAAGGCAGTAAGTGCAGAATCGGCACTCGAAAATGCTGCTGCAATAATTCCTAATAAAAAGGTAATACCGGCAAAAATACTAAAATGATGGATCGCTAACTCAGGAAAAAGTTGGTCGGTGTGTAAGTATTTTCCGGTTTCAGCTACATAAAAGAACCCATTAGGGTCAGTAAATGAAATTCCGGTATGTGCTACAAACAAATATAATAAGGCACCCAGTGTTAAAAATAGAAAATTAAAAGGTATCAGTGAAAGACTAAACCATATCATATTTTTACGTGCATCTTTAATATTTCGACATGTTAGATTTTTTTGCATCATATCCTGATCAAGTCCTGTCATAACAATGGCAATAAAAGCTCCTGCCAAGAATTGCTTAAAGAAATTACGATCGCTTCGCCAGTCCCAATCAAACATTTTTGAATATTCGCTATTTTTAATTTCATGTACCATACCGCCTAACGACATATCCAAAGCATCGCCAATAAGATAAATAGTTACTACCACTGCCAATAACATAAAAAATGTTTGAAAAGTATCCGTCCAGACAATAGTTTTAATACCAGCTTTAAACGTATAAGCCCAAATCAAAAGAATTGTAACCACTACTGTTACCCAAAAAGGAATTCCAAAAGTATCGAAAAAGGCAATTTGTAATACAGTAGCAACCAAAAATAAACGAAAAGAAGCACCGATGATTTTAGAGATTAGAAAAAAGACAGCACTGGTTTTATAAGCAGCAAAACCAAAGCGCTCATCGATATAAGTATAAATTGAAACCAAATTTAATTTATAATAAATTGGCAATAATACCATAGCAATGAATAAGTAACCGGCTTGATAGCCTAAAACAATTTGAAAATAGGTAAATGCACTATTACCAACTTCTCCTGGAACAGAGATAAAAGTAACTCCTGAAAGCGATGCTCCCAC
>JALWNR010000767.1 GCA_027083715.1 Bacteroidales bacterium | reverse complement strand
GAATAGTTCGTTACTGATATTTTTGTCAATAAAAGGATGTCTGTCTTTTGTGCTAAATGTTATGTGTATATAATTGTAAACTAATGACTGTGCATAATACTTTGTTTATTAGGTTAATAAATTTATTACGCACCTTTGGTGCTCGTTTTTGATTTCGATTATTAACCATAGGGCTATGCCCTATGCTATTGATTACGCACCTTTGGTGCCATTTTTACTACGATTAGTATTTGATTATATAATAATTCATTATACTTTGTGCAATGTAGCGAATTAAATTTATTATTTGTACCAGAGGAACGTTAATTATTAGCCTTCTTTTTTTGATTTTTGAGAGCCCAAACTACTTTAGACAATAATTTAAACAGAAATAATACTGGATTTATTTTTCTTTTTACGTAAAAACATGTACAAATATAACACGGGACACCCATTTTTCAAAACTACCCATTGTAAATCAGTAGGTTATGAGTTTTTCATAAAGTGCGAAAAACAGGAAAAATAACGATATAAATTAAACATTAAAAAAGCGTAGCTCGATAGAGTTACGCTTTTTTTACACTTAAATATTTGGAGCAAAATTAATTTCCTTTTAACTTTTCTCTGATTTTAATTTCCAGTTCCTCGGAAAGTTCCGGATTATCTTTCAGCAGGTTCTTAACTGCTTCGCGCCCTTGTCCGAGTTTTGTTTCTCCGTAGCTGAACCACGAACCGCTTTTTTTAATAATTTCAAATTCCACGCCAAGGTCAATAATCTCACCCGTTTTTGAAATTCCTTCACCATACATTAAATCAAACTCGGCTTTTTTAAAGGGAGGAGCAACTTTGTTTTTAACAATTTTAACTCGTGTGCGATTTCCTTTTACATCCTCACCGTCTTTAATTGAACCAATACGGCGCACATCCACACGAATGGAAGCATAAAACTTTAATGCATTACCACCGGTAGTTGTTTCCGGATTGCCAAACATCACTCCTATTTTTTCACGCAATTGGTTAATAAAAATTACGCATGTATTTGTTTTACTGATTGTTGATGTAAGCTTTCTCAATGCCTGCGACATCAGCCGGGCTTGTAGTCCCATACGCGAATCGCCCATATCACCTTCAATTTCTGCTTTTGGGGTGAGTGCAGCAACCGAGTCTATTACTACAATATCAATTGCTCCAGAACGAATAAGGTGATCGGCAATTTCCAAAGCTTGTTCACCATTATCGGGCTGCGAAATATATAAATTGTCAATATCTACTCCCAACGATTCTGCATAAAAGCGGTCAAAAGCATGTTCTGCATCAATAAATGCAGCTATTCCGCCTTCTTTTTGTGCCTCGGCAATAGCGTGAATTGCCAGTGTTGTTTTACCCGAGGATTCGGGTCCAAATATTTCAACAACTCTGCCTCTCGGAAATCCACCAACCCCCAGCGCAATATCTAATGCTAGAGAACCGGTTTTTATAGCAGGAACATTTTCAACAACTTCATCGCCCATTTTCATTATGGCGCCTTTACCAAAATTTTTATCAATTTTATCAAGTGTTACCTGTAATGCTTTTAGTTTTTCCTGTTGAATATCTTTTGCGTCTTTTTGCTTTGCCATTTGCTTAATAATTAATTTTGATATGTATTTGTCAAACTTTTAAACAATCAACTTTACAAACTTTTAACTAATATCCAGTTCTTTGTAAATTTGATTTGTATGGTCTTTTGTTTTTACTTTTTTGATGATTTTTTCAATTATTCCGTTTTCGTTAATAATGAAAGTAGTACGCAGTACCCCCATATAGGTTTTTCCGTACATTTTTTTCTCGCCCCAAACTCCGTAGTCGTTCAAAATTTTCTTTTCAGGATCTGGGATTAATGTGAAAGGCAGATTGTTTTTTTCTTTAAAACGTTCATGACGTTTTTCATCATCAGGGCTTACACCAATTACCTCAAAACCTTTAGCTTTTAAGTCTTCATAATTATCGCGCAAGTTGCAAGCCTCAGCAGTGCAGCCGGGTGTCATATCTTTAGGATAGAAATATAAAATTATTTTCTTCCCTTTAAAATCATCCTTATTTAATCCTTTAAAATATTTTAGAAAATCCGGAGCTTTATCTCCTTCTTTTAATTCTTTCATACTTTTACTATTAAATTCCTCAAAATCATTTACTTAAATTAAAAAAACATATTTTTTATTTATGCCCTTTTAAGATAAGCTACAAAT
>JALWNR010000766.1 GCA_027083715.1 Bacteroidales bacterium | reverse complement strand
GTGTATCGCATTTTCAATCTGTTTAAAAACAATATTTGAACAAAAATTGCTTTGGGTGGCATAAGCTGTATTTATGCACTCATTTGCAATACATCTTTTGCTTTTGAGATTTCATTTTTCCGGTACACATATACAAGTCCGTATTTTTTACAATGATTGCGTTTGGTTTGCGCTTCAAATTTGTTAAAATGCTTTTCTACTTCATTCCATATTTCCAGTATCAATTTATCAGATTCGGCACGTAATTTTGCAACCTTGTCATGAGCACGAGCAGAATTTTCTTTCAATATTTTTTGATGATGATGTGCATCAAGAAATCGCTCAAAATGAAGTTTTACCATAGCTATTTTAGGATTTAATAATGGAGTACCGCCTTGTCGGGTTCGGGTTTCTTCTCCGACAATTATTTTTTTTCCTATGGCAATTATTTCTTCTTCGGTTGCCAATGAAGGTACTTTTTTATCTTTTAGTTTTAAGCCATACATTGGTCTTATTTTTTCAGGAAGTTCCTCGCGTAAAACAGCCAAATTCAATACTTGAATAAAATGTGAAATATACATTTGTGCTTTTTTAGTCAATTTCAGATAATGCTTATTATTAGCTGCTTGAAGTTTCATAGCACTACGTTGTTCTTTCACCGCAGCTTCAAAAGTCGGATAAAAAGATTTTAATTTCACATAAAGTGATTGAGAATAAGCCAATTCAAAGGGATGAATGCTTTTCCCTTTTTCAAGGGCTGCTTTCATGGCTCTTATACGTGCTGAATCTGTATTGGGTAATCTTCTATATGGCATAATGTAATGTTTTATTTAAATTTTGCAAAAACAATGCCATGACTCAATTATAAAATATTCATGGAGATACATTGTTAAATAAAATATAATAAATGACCATTTAAATAAAAATATTTACAAATATAATCAACTTTATGTTATTTATTATGGATTTTGTAAGTCCGTTTATTTTTTAATGATTTTTGCAGATATTTTACTTACTTTGTTCTATCAATACATTGTTAAATTTTAAAATTTAAAACTATGGATAAAGCATTAATAGTCAGTGAGTTAAAGTTAACTCCTTATGTTTTATATCCTTACAAGTCGGTTGCTTGCATTGAAAAAATGTTTTTTCTAAAAATATGCTAAGTATAATACAAAAATAAAATCGTGTGAAATCTGAAAGAGGAGAAATACAAAAAAAGAAAACACTTTATCTGATATTTATATCTATATTAAGTATTTCAGCAGCATTTATTATCTATTTTACTGCGGCAAGTAAAATGCGCGATCGTATTGTTGATGAATATATTAAAACAAAAACTCAGAATTTAACTAAAGAGTTTACCGGTCGAATGCAAAGGCTTGAAAATACCATTCGTTTATTTGCCAAATGGGGACAAAACGGATTAATAAATTTAGAGGATACTGCCAGTTTTGAACGAGCTTTTATTCCTATTTTAAGTGGTGCAAAGAGCATTTATGGAATCACTATTATTGAAAATACGGGTAATGAATATGAAATTGTCAAAAATGACAGTTTATTTTTAAGTACTTTTTATTTTCGGAAGAAAAAATCAAGTTTAAAAAAGATTATTGACAAACAGGGAAAAGTAATTACGAATTATAAGATAAATCAAACAGCCTCTGTTTCTGAAAAATATTGGCTTAAAGAAAACAAAATTGATTCAGATTTTATATGGCAAGGACCTTATGTTTCTGATATTTTTAAAGAAGAAGTAATCAGTATCTCTTCATCATGGATGAATAAAGATTCAACGGTAGTACATATTGCCATACATGTTTTACTTAAAGATATTTTCAGCGCTTTTGCCCGTGTAGATTTATCCGATAATGAATATCTTTTTTTACTTAATAGTTATGGTGATGTTTATGATATTCCGGGAATTAACAATTTTGTTGAACACCAATATACAACTTATTCTTCACTAAAACCCTACTATTGGATAAAAGTTCCTGAAGTTTCTAAAGCTATTGAAACCTGGATTAATTATCAAAAAGATACTACAAAGACACTTGAATTTAAAATAAAAGGTAAAAATTATTGGACAAAATTTGTATTTTTAAACAATAGTAAACCTTATTATTTGATGGGGATTGTTGTTTCTGCTCAATCTATAAATTCA
Organism: Bacteroidales bacterium; assembly: GCA_027083715.1. Classification (GTDB taxonomy): domain Bacteria; phylum Bacteroidota; class Bacteroidia; order Bacteroidales; family NBLH01; genus NBLH01. Next base: position 7,497 of record JALWNR010000766.1, on the reverse strand, counting down.
AAAATTGGAGAAAACAATATTCAAATCATATTATTGAGTACTGTAATTTTACTTGCAGGAGCACTCCTAATGGTTTTAGTTATAATTCGTTCAAACAGACAATTGCGCGAGATACAAAAAACGGAAATCCGTAAAAACTTTGTTAGGGAAGATATAAAAAAACTGGCAGCACTTCCTGAAAGCAAAACTCTTGAGTTTAAATCAACTATTCGCCATAATCTGCATACAGGAAAAAATGATAAAGCAATTGAGTTTGCGTGGATAAAAGGTATTGCCGCTTTTTTAAATACTGAGGGAGGTGTTGTTCTTATTGGTGTAAATGATGCAGGAGATTTTACAGGTATTGAAAAAGATGCTTTTGAAAATGAAGATAAAGCAATTTTGCATATTAAAAATTTAATTAGCAAAAATATAGGTGTTGAGTTTATGAAATTTATTACTATGTTTACTGCAGAAATTGATGGAAAAAACGTTATAGCATTAGTATGCAAACAATCTACAAAACCGGCTTATATAAAAAATAACGGTGAAGAACAATTTTATGTGCGAGTAGGTCCATCAAGTACAAAACTAACTATTACCCAAACAGTTGAACATATATTTACACATGGATATAAGCGAATTGTAACCGTTAATTAATAAATACGGCTTTATAGGTTTAAGTATAAAACCAATAGGTATAGAATAGGAATAGAAGTAGTACAATAAGTGAATAAAAAAATCTTGCATAGCCGTAGCTACGGAATATTTTTTTGAAAGCAAACAGAGGTAAAAGAACGGCGAAGCCTTCACGAACACAAATTAATATAAACTTATTTGTGAGTAAACTTTTTATATTCAGTATCTTGATAGCCGTTTAGTATTACCACTTATTGAGTGTAAACATTATTTATCCATTAAGTTTGTGAGATAGAACACTTATAAGTGCCTGTAAAACAAATAAAATAAAAAAAGCTTTATTATCAATTAAAAAATATAGTTATGAAAAAAAATGTCACATTATTTTTTGTTTTTTTATTGCCTGCATTCTTAACAATTGCACAAAATAATTTATCAAAAGCTAACTTAATCCCTAGACCCTTTAAGGTTACTGCCGAAGAGAGTGTTTTTAGATTTACTGATAAAACAGGTATTTATTTAAAAGGAGAATCACCAGAGCTAAAACAGTTGGGTACATATTTATCAAAATTACTCAAACCGGCAACCGGCTTTACTTTTAAAGTAAAAAAAGCAAACAGTTTGGATGCTGTAAATGCTATTTATTTGGTGATTAAAGATAAAGAAGAATTAGGAGAAGAAGGCTATCATCTGAAAATCAGTAAAGAAAAATTAGTGATTTGTGCCAATAAACCAGCAGGGATTTTTAGAGGAATTCAAACACTCAGACAGTTATTGCCAGCTGAAATTGAATCTAAAAAACAGGAAACTGCCAATTGGGAAGTGCCCGGAGGAGTCATTGAAGATAAACCGGAGTATATATATCGTGGTGCAATGCTTGATGTATCCAGACATTTTTTTAGCGTGGATGATGTAAAACGTTACATTGATTTAATAGCAGCCTATAAAATGAATATATTGCATCTTCATCTTTCAGATGATCAAGGGTGGCGCATTGAAATTAAATCGTGGCCCAATTTGACAAAGATTGGTGGAAGTACCCAAGTTGGTGGAGGGAAAGGAGGTTTTTACACCCAAAAACAATACAAAGAAATAGTAAAATATGCGCAAAAGCGATACATTACCGTAATTCCTGAACTTGATATGCCGGGACATACAAATGCAGCATTGGCTTCCTATCCTGAATTAAATCCTGATAATAAAGCAAAAAAACTATATACAGGAACAAAAGTTGGATTTAGTACTTTAATGACCGACAAAGAGATTACCTATCGGTTTATTGATGATGTAATTAGAGAAATTGCCGCAATAACTCCCGGACCCTATATTCATATTGGTGGAGATGAATCTCATTCAACAGATAAAGAAGATTATATTGTTTTTATAAACAGGGTTCAAAAAATTGTAAAAAAATACAATAAAACAATGATTGGCTGGGCAGATATAGCTGCTGCTGATATTGAAAAAGAGGTAATTGCCCAGTTTTGGCAACAAATTCCTGATAATGCAATAAAAGCGGTAAATAAAGGTGTAAAGATAATCATGTCTCCTGCAACAAGAATTTATATGGATATGCAATACGATTCTTTATGTCCTCTTGGATTGCATTGGGCAGGTTATGTTGAAGTGGATAAAGCTTATGATTGGAATCCTGCGACTTATGTGCAAGGTATCGGTAGAACAAATATTTTGGGTATTGAAGCACCACTTTGGACGGAAACAATTTTAAATATGGACGATATTGAGTTTATGGTTTTTCCCCGTTTGCCGGGCTATGCTGAATTGGGTTGGTCAAATCTTGATAATCAGTCGTGGGAAGAATACAGAGAACGCCTTAAAACTTTTGCCAAACGATTTGAAATTATGGAAATTAATTATTACAAATCGCCAAAAGTTTGGTAAAATTATGATTATTTAACGAAAACTTGTAACTTTATCCTGATTTGAACATATATTATTTGCTCTTTTCAGGATATTTTTTTAGCAATATTTAAAGTACGCTAAATCCATAATCAATCATTTATAATCTAAAACTTAACTGAGTATCGCAATGAACAAATCAGAATATAAATTGAAAGCTATTGATGGAACACAAATTCATGTATATGAATGGTTACCTGATGAGCCTACTGATGTAAAAGCATGTTTGCAAATTGCACACGGTATGGCAGAACATGCTAAACGCTATGATGATTTTGCTACCTTTTTGAATAAAGCCGGTATTGCCGTTTTTGCAAACGATCATCGCGGACATGGAAAAACAGCAGGAAATGTTGAAAACCTTGGTTACTTTGCTGATGAAAATGGTTTTGAAAAGGTCGTAAGTGATATGCGTGTACTCACCGATAAAATTCATTCTGAATTTCCTGAAAAACCCATATTTTTATTGGGGCATAGTATGGGCTCGTTTCTTTCAAGATTTTATGCCATTGAAGATGCTTCAAAAATAAGTGGTTTAATACTTTCAGGAACAGCAGGAGATCCGGGAATTCTGGGAAAAGTGGGTAAACTACTAAGTGGCTTAATTGCATCCTTTTCCGGTAAAAAAAGTCAAACTCCGTTAATGACATCGCTTTCTTTTGGAGCGTATAACAAACAGTTTAAACCAAACCGTACGGAGTTTGATTGGCTAAGTCGTGATAATGAACAAGTAGATAAATACGTAAACGATCCTTATTGTGGCACTGTTTTTACTGCCGGATTTTATAGAGATATGCTGGGTGGTTTACTATATGTGAATCAAAATCAGGCTATAAAAAAAATGCGTAAAGATTTACCGGTATATCTTATTTCAGGAGATAAAGACCCTGTAAGTGAAAACGGGAAAGGAGTGAAAGAAGTTTTTGAAAAATTGAAAAAAAGCGAATTAAAAGATATTGAGATGAAACTTTATCCGGATGCCCGTCATGAAATATTAAACGAAATAAATAAAGAAGAGGTGTATTATGATGTATTAAGTTGGATAAACAACCATCTTAAATAAGCTAAAACAGAGTATTTGGTATTTTGCTATAATACCAAACACACCTTTTTAATAGTTGGGCACTCCTAAAAACTCCAATTTCTGCCTTACTTTAAACTTAGAGTTTTTAGGAGTACCCGGTTTTTTATTCAATAGGTAAAATAAAGCCTTCCATTCCAATTATTTTTGCATTATGATAAATTGGATTTGCCGATACTAATTGATAGCCAATAGAACCATCTTTACAAAGTCTGGCTATCTTTGCGCTTGAAATAGTTTCTCCGTTTATCAATTTATTAAATATATTTTGAAAATCTTTAATAGATTCGTCCGGTCTGAATAAAGAAAAGTGTTTTCCTTTAACTTCTGATTCGGTCTTATATTTATATAAATTAAGCCACGCATCATTTACCTCTAAAATATATCCGTCTATATCCAATTTGTAATATGCCGCGGTTGAATTTTTTATCAAATATGGCAAATAGTTAGATTCATTTTCTGCATGTTCCACATCAATTATAAAACCTTCTGCTTCAATAAGCTCTTCTTCACTAAAAATAGGGTTCATTGATAAAATATGCTGCCCTGTACTGCCATCACAGCATTTGCGCTTAGAGAAAACGCCATGAATGTAATTGCCTTTAAAAACATCATGAACCAATTCTTCCAACTGCTTTAAATTTTCTTTTTCTCTGGTTACAGAATAATGCTTTCCTATATATTTTGATTTATCATTACACTTATACAAATCTAGCCAAGCTTTATTTACATCAACAATAACTCCATCTTTATTAATCCTGTAATATCCTGCAACACTATTTTCAACCGCCTTTACCAAATGCTCTTTTCGTAATTCATTTTCATCAACATCAATAACTTCCCAGCCTGTAAGCATAGCATAAAGACTTTCAGTCGGAGTATTTCCTGTGGTTGTTAAATAAACATGAGCAATAACAAAAGCCAAAAGTACAAAAGCTCCAAAAGTGTGTATAACAGCTATATAATTAAGTCCGGAAGTATGCCATATACTATCAGGATACATATAATACAGATATGCAAAACCGGTTAATACTTGTACCGGAATAACCAGTATTTTTAATCCAAGATAAATTAGCCGCTGCAAAGGATTAAATTTATTATAAACGGTTTTTTTTGTAGGATGTGGAGCATTTTTAAAAATTCCGGTTATATAATAATCAATTTGTTCTTTTATAAATTTGGTAGTTGGAATATACTGTTTCCATTCGCCGGTTACAAAATGCCAAAAGATTGCAAAAATAATTAAGATAAGAAATGCCCATGCTGCAATATTATGCATTTTAACGGCATAACTAAAACCAAAAAGATGATAAGAGCTATGAATTTCAAAACCGGTTATTGCTAAAAATAAAATTAATAATGCTTGTGACCAGTGCCAAAATCGTTCAAAACTTTTGTATATATATGTCCTCTTTTTCATTTGTTTTTTTGTTTTTTTGATTTAACAATTCTTAAAGAAGCATGAATAGATACTCCTATTAAGGCTCCAATTATCATGATTATACCAATCCAATCAATGATTGAGTTTTGATCACGTCCGGATAGATAAAAATCGTTTAAGTTTTTCAAACGTCCGTTGTGAGAGTGGCATTCGGTACACGACAAAGCTTTATCCGATTTCGATACCATATGATTTAAGGGCCAATACATTTCAGTACTAATAAATCCGTACTTCCCACTATATGGTAAATTAACACTTTTCATACCAACAGATGCAGCTTTATTCCAATCAAAATTTTTCCAATAAGAAGTACTATCTTTTCCAAATAAATGAGGATTTATTAGTATTTCATTTTCAGTATCATAAATTTGTTTGCCCCTATGAATCTTTACGGGAATTATTTTAGCATTAGGATCTTCATAGCTTCCTAATAGAGTATTTAATTTCACAATCTTAGAGGTATCAATTTTTTCACCTAAGGTATAGTGTTTTGCTTTTCCATTAAACCATACATATTCGGGTTTTACGTGCTTTTCCCATTTAAAAGCCCCTTTCAATGTATGGTAAATCATATATCCCGAACTATCTTTTTTTACCATTATACTTCCGTCAGGATTATGCTTACCAGCTTTACTCCAATCCCAATACATTTTTGTCGGATTAACTTTTGCATATTCAGGAATATGACAGGTTTGACAAGCTACTTTGTTTGAATGAAGATTAAGTTGATGCTCTTTATGAGGAGCATTCGTATGACATTGCGTACAGCTTACTCTATCTTTATTTTCAGAAGATACCGAATATAATTGACCTGATATTTTGTGATGCTCTGTTTTATGACATTCAACACAAGACATATTTGCCCCGTCTGTACCCATATGTACATCCACATCAGTGGTTGTATGGGTCAGCTCTTTTGATAAATCACCATGTTTAACATTATTTCCTCCCCCACCAAAATAATGACACGCTCCACAATTTTCTCTTTTAGGACTCCCCACATGTTGCGCTATTAAATTATAATTCGGGGGTAAAAATACTTTTTTGTTAAATATTGTTTTTTCTTTAACAGGATAGCCTGCTTTTGTTGGAAATTTTTTATAGGTTCCTGTTTGGTCATGACAGACAATACAATCTATATTTTCTTTTTTTGTAAAATCAAAATTTTTATCCTTCCAACCATATCCTATATGACAGCTTGTACATCTGGGTTCATTAGATGTTAAACCTATACAAAAATTATTTATCAGATTTTTTTTACCATACCAAAGGGTATCTCCATTTTTACTTACATTTGCGCGTGCCCATTTCCAATGTGAAGAATTCATGATGTCATGATCTGTAAGGTTATGACAACTTAAACATGCTTTTGTAACGTCTTGTGGATTTTTAAAATCTTGTTGTAAAATTTTGAATTTGGAATGATCAACTTTTGGAATAGTATCAGGCTTTTCATAATTTAGGTGTTCAAGCTTGAACTCTTTTGTTACTGCATCTTTTTCCTTCTGCTTTTCTTTATTTGAATTACCAAAAAGAATTATGGCTAATACCCATGGAGTTATAATTGCCATAAATGTAAAGAAAACCTTTAAAAAGTTTTTTTTTGAATACATATCGTTAAATTCGTAAAAAATTTATTTTAAATATTATCTGCTATGTCAATAGTCTGCCAAGTTCTTATAAAACATTAAAATTCTGGCATTTACAGAACAGTGAAACTAAATCTTAGTATGCTGGTTTTTAGTAAATTAATTCACTCTTCACCCTTCATTTTTTAACGAAGTATTACTATGTATAAGTAACCGTTTAAAACAACAAGTACTATTTTTTACATAGACAGATAACTTTATTGAATAATATAAACTTGCTTTTGTCAAAAAAAGCAAGTTTATATAGCTGAGTGAATATACAGAACCGAACAAAAAGCCTATGCTGTTTTTTTATAGTTTCCTGTATGGTGCTTGTGCGAAAATAAAGAATGAACATTAGCCATAATGTTATTATTCTTTTTAAATAAAACTGCGGTTAGTGGATAAGCAATACTTGCTGAGATAATTATTGCCATTATATATGGATAAACTTTTTCGTAAAAGAAAACAGATGCGTTAAAAATATTGGCAATTAAACCAATGGCTGCAAGTATAACATAATCAGCAATAATAATAGCTGATATAGCAAACAAGATTGCTAAAACTGTGGTAAACATTTGATTTTTCATGATTGTATATTTTTAATTTGTATTTTAATGAATTAGTAACAATACAAAGGTAAATAGGAAACGTATTAAATATAAGATTTTACGTGTGGGTGTTATTACCATAATATTGTAAAGTTTAGAACAGAACAAATGTGATGGAAAACACATGTTAGTTATGCAAAATCATGACTTGTGATTTGATTTTATTATACTAATTTTGTTGCTTTAAAATATATAGCC
>JALWNR010000765.1 GCA_027083715.1 Bacteroidales bacterium | reverse complement strand
CAATAATTGAACAAAGATTTTTTACCCACTAAAATGGTAGTAGAACCAATTTTTAAAATATTTTTAAAAGCGATTTCCCTGATCGGTTTATACCCAAATAGTGTTTTTTCAAAATAAATTTATATTTTTGTATTGAACGAAATGCTTATCCCCTTGATTAATCGATCTATAATAAGCCTAATTATCATTTTTGCTTTTCTGCTGCAAAACGTGAGTGTTCTTGCTCAGGAAACAAAAACTTTTGAGCTTAGCGATGCCTGTCAAACAATGTTTCTTAATGATTACCTCCAAATTTTAAAAGACAGCAGTAAAACCCTCCGTTTAAAAGATATTATTTTAAGAAGTGATTTTACCAAATATATCAGGAATAACAAGCTGGAAAAAAAAACGGTATATTGGGCTAAATTTAAAATTAGAAATAATAGCTCGTCAAAAAATACAGTTTTATTGCAAATTGGAGATAAACGCCATTCGGATATTGCCGATTTATTTTTGCTTGATGAAGAAGGGAATATTTTAAGCAAATTAAAAAGTGGACATTTTATTCCGAAATCACAAAAAAATGTAAAAGAAGAATTAGGAAGTAAATTCTTTCTAAACCTTGAACCCGCTAAAACTTATACCATTTATTTGCGTATCCATAATATTTCGGGTTTTTCACCAGCATTTAATGTGCGCATTATTCCACAAACTTTATTCCATGAAAATTTATTGAGCAGAAATTTGATTCAGGGATTATTGCAAGGTATTTTATGGATAATGTTTTTGTATAACTTACTGATTTTTGTATATAGCCGCGATAAAATTTATCTTTGGTATGCATTATATATTGTGGGTATTGCACTTAATTTTTTAACTGAACGCGGTTTATTTATTGAGTATATCATTCCTGAACACCCCGAAATAAATCCGTACTTATTTATATTGGTAACCGGTTTAGCTTCGGTTGGATATTTTCAGTTTTTACGCTTGTTTTTGAACACAAAAGAAAAAATGCCACGCTGGGATAAAGCCCATATAGCCGTTATTATACTTAATGTATTGGTTACGATTGTTCTTTTGGCTGAACTTTATGCATTTTTTAATTTACCAGTAGCCATTAATGTAAGCAATTATTTAAACCTTTTCGGATTAATTTATGGTTTGGTTTTTATTGTTTATTTAATGAAAAAAGGCGATGTGCTGGCTCGTTTTTTTATTGTAGGTACAATTTTATTGGCAGTAGGAACTATAATCAGTTTGATTTACCTGATTTTTAAAATTCCTTTGAGTTTTGACCCAAAATATTTTATGAATGCCGGCACCATTGGTGAAATACTTGCTTTTTCATTAGGCTTGGGATATCGCATCCGTTTAATTGAAAAGTCAAAGCAAATAATGCAAGAAAAATTGATTAAACAACTAAAAACAAACGAACAGCTTAGAGAAAAAGTAAATCGTGAACTAGAACAGAAAGTATTGGAGCGTACCGCAGAAATTGAACAACAAAAAGAGGAAATTCTCGCTCAATCGGAAAACTTACAAGTAGCCAATAAAATATTAACACAACAAAAACGCGAAATAGAACAAAAAAATGATGAAATCATTGCACAAACCAAAAATCTGGAAAAAGTATTTCAAGAAACTACAGACAGTATAAATTATGCACGTAGAATCCAAAATACCATTTTACCTCCAATTGATACTTTGGCAAACTATTTTGAAGATTATTTTATACTTTTTAAACCTAAAGAAACAGTAAGTGGTGATTTTTATTGGTTTAGATACCTTACTCGCGGCACTAAAAGATTTTTTGCTTTTGCTGCTGCTGATGCTACCGGGCATGGAGTTCCGGGTGCATTGGTAAGTATGCTTGGAAACTCCTTGCTAAATGAAACAGTTGTAAAAAATGAAGTTCAAAAGGCTAGCGATGTACTGGAAGCTGTTCGTGAAGATGTAAAAACAGCTTTTCATCAATCAGCAGATCATATCGTTACACGTGATGGTATTGATATGGCATTTTGTGTACTGGATTTAGATACACTTGAGTTACAATACTCAGGAGCTAATCGTCCATTATTGATTTTTAATCATTCAAAATGTAATGGAAATGATTTTATCGAATTAAAGCCGGATAAAAATCCAATAGGCTTACATCATCGAGAAAAGCCCTTTAATAATCAAATAATTCGATTAGAAAAAGGCAACAAACTCTATTTATTTTCTGATGGTTATCCAGACCAGATTGGAGGACCCGAAGGACGAAAATATTATCTTCGCCGATTTAAAGAATTACTTACGGAAATTTATCATCTACCCATGCAAAAACAATTTGAAATACTTGAAGATAAGTATGATAAATGGGTTAATGATATTAGCTCTGCAAAAACATATCGTCAAGTAGATGATATATTGATTATGGGACTTACAATTTAGTTTTATTTTCACCGTTTGTTTTGATGTTAATTTTATAATTTTGCGCGTTAATTTTTAAAAACTAAAAAAATGGTGAATAAAATAGTGTTAATGCTGGCAATGCTTATTTTAAGTATTAAAGTAAATGCACAAGAACTTCATGCAACCGGTTACGAATTAGGTATCCGAATTGGGAGTTGGGCAGGGCCCGGAGCCTCTGTTGATGGAGTTTTAAAACTTGGACAAAACCGTATTCATGCAGACTTAGGTTTATTTGAAAATACTTTTACAATTGAAGGATTCTATGATTGGAGTTTTCCTATTGCCGAAGACTTTACATTTTATCCGGGTGTAGGGGGAGGAATGGCTTTTACTGATGCCGGTTTTGTATTGGGAGTAGGCGGTGAATTAGGGTTTGAATATGCTTTTAAGATTCCTTTAACAATTGGCTTAGATTGGCGTCCGATGATACTTTTAGTAAATGCCAATAATTTTGGCTATAATCATGGAGGTTTAAATATAAGATATCGTTTTTAATAGTATTAATTCTAAAAATGCTTTAACAATTTGTAACTAATCAGTCGTAAATAATTATAAATAATACAGTTTCCCTGTGAAACATTGTGCCTTGTTAGTGATTCTTTGTGGAGTAGATACTCAAAAAATCACAAAGAAGGCACAAAGATGAAATAATCATTATTGAAACCTCATTTAATTGTATTTTGGTGTACTGATTAGTAACAACTATTTTTGTTTAAATTTTAAATTAAATATTATGAAAAAGTTATTATTGTCAACAATTGCTATTGTGTTTATATCTTTGAGTATAAATGCACAAAAAGTAAATACTGATGGCTTGGAGTTAGGTGTTCGTATTGGTGGGTATGGCGATGCAGGAGCAGCTGTTGATGTTGTGTTTCCTATGTGGGGAAACCGTATTCATGGTGATGTGGGTTTTTATTCAAGCGCAATTGGTATTGCTGCTTTTTACGATTGGAGTTTCCCTATTGCCGAAGGCTTTTCTTTCTATCCAGGAGTTGGAGCAGATATGACCATCGGTGATGTCTTTGTCCTAGGAATTGGTGGAGAACTGGGTTTTGAGTACGCATTTAAAATACCTTTAACTATTGGAATGGATTGGCGACCTACTATTCGTTTAGTGGATGCAAATGGTTTTGGTGGAGATAGTTTTGGTTTAAATATCAGATATCGTTTTTAAAATAAGAGACTCAAAAGCCGGTTATTTAAGGTCAAATAACCGGCTTTTTAATATCTGTTAAACATTTTTCTATCTAAATGAAATCGTTGTATTATTTTTTTTCACCAAACTCTAATTTCCATATTCCCCGCAAATCGCCTTCTTTAAAATTAACAGCCAAGTCATTGGGATACAAGCTTTGAATATGCTTAAATAATGTATCGGGAATTTCAGATTGTGGTTTACCATGACAGACTAAACAAGCATGCTGTAAACGGATAGGTGCATAAAACACTATTTTATCCTCTTGTCTTTGTACTTGTGGTTTTATCTCTTCTCCTTTAACAATCTGTTCTTCATATTTTTTAATGGTTTCAATATCTTCTCCTGTTGCTTTATTTTCAGGATTACGACTTTTAATTGCCACACGACTAATTTTCACATTGTAAAGTTTTGATAAACTATCGGTTAAAGGATAGGCACTTAATTTGCAAAAATTAATTGCTTCAATAGGTCCTTTTTCTTGCATGGCTTTTTTAACATGTCCTGACAGTGTTTTTCCGGTACTTTGTGCAATTTCTTTTCCTTCGTTCAAATATTTTTCTTTATTAAAAGCAGATTCTGAATTACAAGTAAAAAGGAATAATCCGATGAATAAAATAATTATTTTTTTCATAGCCGTAATTTTTAATTTATAAGTGTACGAATATAAACAAAAAAGGAACAACTTATTGGCTGCTCCTTTTTTATTTATTTCTTTTTTTCTATTTTTTAGATTTTTCTTTTTTCTCGTATTTTTTCACAGCAAACCAAACCACATACCAAGATACAAGTATAAAAATTGGCCATGTCATTAATTTAATTATTTCTCCTGTCATTTTTTTAAATTTTAAATTTTAAAATACAATTTACTCATTTTTCGATAGACAGACACGTTCACCCATTTAATATGCATGATCATCTTCTTGCATTTCGGTTTCCGTAATCGACTCTTTATCCATAGATTTCCAAGCCCACCAAATATAAGCAGCAACAAAGGGTATCATCAAAGACACATAACTCATAACTGTTAGCGTGTATTGGCTTGATGAACTGTTTTCAATAGTTAGTGAACTTTGTAAATCAAAAGTTGAAGGATAGTACGAAGTATTATTATATCCTGCAAGAAAAAATAAAGCCAGCACAGTTAATATTGTTCCTGCACCCGAAAACCAAATACCTTTTTTACTGTCTTTAAATAAATTAATAAAAATTCCATATAGTACACCTACAACGCCCAATAAGAAAATAATCAGCACCAAAGGCATTTCAATAAGGTTATTGAAATATTTGTGTGCTTGCATATATACCTCTTGGCTGTCTGCATGATAGGCAAAACCATCAATAAACATTAAACGAATTACGAAAAACAGAAATAGAATCAAGAAAATTATTGAATTACGCTTTAAGCATTTTTTGGCACGTTCATAAATTGCTTTATGCTCAATATTATTCATAAAATATAAAAGAGCTAAAACACGTGCCAAAAAGAAAACAGCTAAGCCTAAGGATAAGTTTTGTAAAAAAGCAAAATTTTCAGTTGTCCAAACAGCCTCTAATCCATGCCAAGGATTTTCCCATGCAGAAATAATAGGCATTTTACCACTAGTTAAATCCACAAGGTTCATTTTATCTACTGAAAACTGCGAACCTGTAAAAAATGTTGCCACTGCAGTTCCTAATAAAATACTTCCAACTGCACCATTAAAAAATAAAAATCCTTCGTAGGTTTTGGTTCCTAAAAAATTATTGGCTTTTGTGCGATACTCATAAGAAACCGCTTGTAAAATAAATGCAAACAATATTGCCATCCATACCCAATAAGCACCTCCGAAACTTGTAGAGTAAAAAAGAGGAAAAGATGCAAAAAAAGCTCCTCCAAATGTTACTAATGTAGTAAATGTAATTTCCCATTTTCGGCCCAATGAGTTAACCAGCATGGTACGTTCCATTTCGGTTTTCCCAAGTTTATATATCAAAGTTTGTCCACCTTGAACAAAAAGAAGGAATACCAAAAGAGCCCCCAATACGGCAATTAAAAACCACCAATATTGTTGTAAACTTAGTAATGATAAATTTTCAAACATAATCCATTCCTCCTTTATTTTTTAGTTGAATTTTCAGTAATTTCCGGTCCCTTACGAACAGTAGTCAGCATAATCTTAATTTCAGCAATCAATAGTGCAGTAAAGACCAATAAAAATAAAAAGAAAGTAATTTGTACCGAATAGGTATCAATTTGCGATACTGCTGCAATATTAGGCATCAAATCTTGAATAACCCAAGGCTGACGTCCTACTTCGGCAACTACCCAACCCGCTTGTTGAGCTAAATAAACCAAGGGTATTGTCCAAAGTGCTATCCAAAGTAACCACCTTTTATCTTGCAATTTATTATTGCGTGCAAGAAAATAAATGTACATAAGTAAAACCAAAAAGAAACCACCTAAAATTACCATAGTATGAAAAGCATAAAATGATATTTTCACATTAGGCAATAACATATGTGGATCTTTGTTGAAATAATATCCATATCCGAAATATTCAAAATTTTCTTTAAAAATTTTCAGAGCATCTTTAGCTTCTTGTTCATTCTTTGCTTTTTTTGCTATTTTGTAGGCGGCTAATGCATCAATGGCTTTTTTACCTTTGGCAATTTTTTCTTTATACGAAATAATACCACGTTCTTCATTGCCATGAACCAAATCACGGATACCCGGAACAAATGCATTTGCATCTAAAAAAGCCAGATAAGAAAGCATGTTGGGGATTTCAAATTTGAAAGCAAATTCTTGTTCATTAGGTCTTTCGGCACTGGGACTTCCAAAAAAACCAATTGCTACCAGCGGAGCATTTTGTTGTCCATCGTATAAAGCTTCCATCGAAGCAAATTTCATGGGCTGATGCTTGGCAACCACACGAGCAGACTCATCTCCTGAAAAAATGGTATAAACTGCCGCTAAAATTCCAAATACAGATGCTACGATTATACTTTTCATGGCAAACTGTTCTTCGCGCTTTTTTAGTAAAAACCAAGCACTTATGCCAACAACAAAAATGGCTGCCAGTAAATATCCGGATGTTATGGTATGCAAAAACTTATTCATTGCAACCGGATTAAAAAGTACGTCTAAAAAATTATGCATTTCGTTGCGTGCAGTATCCGGGTTAAATTCCATACCAACAGGGTTCTGCATCCATGCATTGGCAACTAAAATCCATAAACCTGACAGGTTTGAACCAATTGCAGTAAGCCATGTGGCAGTAAGGTGTGCTTTTTTACTAACCTTGTTCCAACCAAAAAACATAATGGCAATAAAGGTCGATTCCATAAAAAACGCCATAATACCCTCAATAGCCAGTGGAGCACCAAAAATATCGCCCACAAACCACGAGTAGTTTGACCAGTTGGTACCAAATTCAAACTCAAGAATAATTCCTGTAGCCACACCAATGGCAAAGTTAATTCCGAACAGGTTCATCCAAAATTTGGTAATTTTTTTCCATTCAGGATTTCCTGTTTTCACATAGATACTTTCCATTATTGCCAGGATAAAACTTAATCCTAATGTTAATGGAACAAAGATCCAATGATACATTGCAGTTAATGCAAATTGTGCCCTGGACCAATCGACTAATGAAAAATCAATTTGTTGCATAGGTATTTACATTGATTTGTTAAATTAATATATTATAAGTAGGCATTATTTTGGGTTGGTTAATTGCTCTATTACATAATCGCTGCGCTCTTCATCTGTCTTAAATTTTGTTTTCAAAAAATCAGGAAAAAAGAACAGTTTTAATATAGCAAACATAATAAACAGCTTAATTATGATAATTAACCAAAGATTTTTACCCAAAGTCATACTTTTGAAGCCTTCGTAATAAAACCTAAAAATATCTTTTAATATTTTAATCATAATCTCTTTTTGAACATATGTGCAAAATTAAATAAATTTATGAATACTTTTGATAATTTAATCAAAAAATACAAAAACATCTTTTTATTCAAAATAAAGTTATTTGTATGTGCCTCAATCAATTATACACATATTAGCTTTTATCTATGTTGATAAACATATATATAGGATTTTAAAATATACAAAAATAGAACTTGGGGTTTTTATATTTGTGTTTCTTGACATTAGGTAACAAAAACTCAAAAATGAAAAATTTATCAACAAACATAATGCAATTTTTATTACTTGCGTTTTCGGTAATTTTAATCCAATCTTGCCAAAATTCATCCAATGTTGATGAAAATATTCATTTGGCAGAAAAACTATCTAAGCTAAAAGGAGTTGAGTTAAGCATTGAACAAACCGAGGATAAATATAAGCAGGTATATAAATTAATGATTGAGCAAGCACTTGATCACGATAATCCGGAAGGAGAAAAGTTTTTGCAAAAAGTGTATTTATCTCATTTGGATATTAATAAACCCATAGTATTATCAATTAACGGATATAGTGCCGAAAGAAACCGCATTTCGGAATTGGCTAAATTGCTTGATGCAAATCAAGTGTATGTGGAACATCGTTTTTTTGGCGATTCAAAACCGGATAATTATAACTGGAAATACTTAAATATTAAACAAGCATCGGCTGATTATCACCATATTGTAGAGCTATTGAAAACTATTTATAAAGGGAAATGGGTGAGCACAGGCATTAGTAAAGGAGGACAAACGACTATTTTTTACAGGTATTATTATCCTAATGATGTAACGGCATCCGTTCCTTATGTTGCACCCTTAAATTTTTCGACACAAGAGCCGCGAGTTTTTGATTTTTTAAATAATGTGGGGACTAAAGAGTGTAGGGACAAAATTTTTGCCTTTCAAAAAATGTTTTTGACTAATAGGAATAAACTTTTGCCTTTATTTAAAAAAAATGCAATACAAAAGGGCTATACTTTTCAATTATTGGGAGGTATTAATCTGGCTTATGAATACAGTATTTTAGAATATCCCTTTGCATTTTGGCAGTGGCAATTTGTTTCTTGCAATGATATTCCTACAAATATGGATAATCCACAACAGATAATTGAACATTTGAATAAAGTAGATTGTATTTCGTTTTTTACAGATGAAAGCGTAAATTATTTTCGTCCGTTTTTTTATCAAGGGTTAACTGAAATAGGTATGTACACCTATGATCCTAAACCTTTTGGCGACTTGATTAAATATGCACACAACCCGAACTTTAAATTTACCATGCCTAAAGGCTATGAAAATGCAGTTTTTAACGAAAAATTAATGCTACGCATTAATAATTGGCTGCAAAACTATTCTAAAAACTTTGTATTTATTTATGGAGAAAATGATCCTTGGTACGCATCAGGTGTGCATTTAATAAAGGGTAGAACCAATAATTTAATGATGATAAAAAAAGGAGGTTCGCACAGAACGCGCATAAAATCATTTACGATAGAAGAACAGCAACAAATAGCTGACAGCCTAAATAAATGGCTGAATATAAAAACATTGATTGAATAAATCTACATTCAACCGAAAACAATCCACCATAAGGAGGCTAGTGTATTATGTCGTATAAGTCGTAGAGAATTTTGTTGAGAGCAAGGCAAAAATTTCAGCATAGCCGTAGCTACGGTTAAATTTTTTAACGAAGCTATCAGTATAATTAACAAACTTTTCGGATAAACATCCTTTATTCATCTATTTCTTCGAAATCGGTATATTCACCAAAGTCTTTATCAATTTTTTCAGATTTATCTTTTCGTATTTGAATGGTTATTTCTCCTTCTTTCTTTATTTTTTCTTGATTTTGCGCGCGTTTATAAATTTCTTCTTCAAATTTTTTTCCAAGCAAAGGTAAAAATAAACGAAAAGCTGTTTTGAATATGTAATATACCAAAACAGATATAAGTATTATTTTTAGTAAAACTCCCATAAATGTCAATTTAAAAATATTTTTTTAGATATTAAACAAATATACGCTATTTATCATATAATTTAGCAGCCATAAACTTAAACATCTATATTATTGATGAATATTTTACAATAACTCATATTATATTT
>JALWNR010000764.1 GCA_027083715.1 Bacteroidales bacterium | reverse complement strand
CTAAAAGACCTCCCGATGTTTGTGCATCATTGATGATTAGTTTTTCCAATTCAGTAAAATCCGTACTGTACGAAACTCTGTCTTCAACAAAACTCTTATTATGGCGTGTACCTCCGGCAATTAATTCTTCAATGGGTAAATTAAAAAGTCCTTTAATGAATGGAAGTTGATTATAATATACCTCTGCATTAGTTTTGCTTCCAATAGTCATTTCGCTTAAATGTCCCAGAAGCCCAAAACCCGTAACATCAGTGCATGAATTTACAGGGAACTCACTCACTACTTCTGCTGCTGATTTGTTTAATAAGCTCATACTTTCAATGGCAAGTTGCTCAATATCTTCAGGTGTTTTTCCTTTTTTCATACCTGTAGTGATAATTCCTGTGCCAAGCGATTTTGTAAGAATAAGTACATCACCGGTTTTTGCATGAGCATTGTCCATAATTTTATCAGGGTGGATAATGCCCGAAACAGTCATTCCAAATTTGGGTTCATCATCTTTAACAGTATGTCCTCCTAAAATATCAATACCGGCTTCTGATGCTTTATCACTTGCTCCTTTTAAAATTTGTTTTAAAACATTTTGAGAAAGAGTTTTTTCAGGAAAAGCAACTACATTGAGCGCAAAAATGGGTTTTGCTCCCATTGCATAAATATCGCTAATCGCATTTGCAGCAGCTATTTGTCCAAAACTATACGGATCGTTTACAATGGGAGCAAAGAAATCAACGGTTTGAACGATGGCTAATTCATCGGTTAATTTATACACTGCTGCATCATCTGATGTTTTGTTCCCAATCAGCACATTTGGGTTTTTTGATATGGGCATACCGGATAAAAGTTCTTGTAAATATGCTGCTTGCATTTTTGATGCACAGCCTAAACCACTTGAATATTCAGTTAATTTTACTGTATTAATTGATTGTTTCATGATTCACTTATTTAATGTTTCACTTATTTATTAGCTTAGTATAACAATAGTTCGTTAATGTTTTGTAATTTTTTGATTAATAAAAGATTATAAATATTTAGACTTCTATTTCAAAATTTACAATTCAAATTATTATATTAATGATTGAGTAAAATCTTGTGTACGGTTTTAATTATTTCCTCAGCAGCCCAATCGATTTCTTCTTCGGTAGTGTATTTTCCGGTTGATAAGCGAATGGTGCCCATAGCAAAATGAGTAGGAATATTTATTGCCACAAGTACTTGCGATAAATTAACTCCATCTGAATGACATGCAGCACCCGCTGATGCAGCTATATTTTCAAGTTTTGACAATAAAGTATTGGCATCGATATTTGGAAAACTAATGCTTAATGTATTAGGTAATTTATATTCCGGATGTCCGTTTAGTTTTACTTCCGGTTGCTTTTTGATAATGTTTTGATACAGGCGATCGTGCATTTTTTTTGTATGCGCAAAATTTTTATCAAAATCGCGTAAAGCAATTTCGGCGGCTTTACCTAAACCTACAATTTCCAATACGTTTTCTGTTCCTGCACGTAAATTATATTCATGATTGGCTCCATGCATAAATTTTTCCAGTTTTGTACCTTTCTTTATGTAGAGTACACCTACTCCTTTGGGGGCATAAAGTTTGTGTCCGGCAACGGACATTAAATCAACGCCTAATTCTTGTACATCGGTTTTTATTTTACCAACAGATTGTGCAGCATCACTATGAAAACGAATACCGTGTTTTCTTGCAATTTTACTGATTTCGATAATTGGTTGAAGTGTACCTATTTCATTATTGGCATGCATAATGGTAATTAAAATAGTATCCGTTCGTATGGCTTTTTCAAGTTCATCAATTGATATTCTGCCAAATTCATCTACAGGAAGATAAGATACTTCAAAACCCTTGCTCTCCAAATATTTACACACTTCTGTTACTGCAGGGTGTTCTATTGATGAAGTAATAATGTGTTTTCCTTTATCTTTCAGATAAAAAGCTGAGCCTTGGATAGAAAAATTGTTTGATTCAGTACCCCCACTTGTGAAAATAATTTCTTCCGGTGTACAATTTAGTAATTCGGCTAATTGCTTTCGAGCATTTTCTACAGCTTCTTTAGCAATTAAACCAAACTCATGATTACTTGACGGATTTCCAAAATGCTCAGTTAAATAGGGTAACATAGCTTCTGCAACTTCCTTATCTATTGGTGTAGTTGCATTATAATCAAGATATACTTTGTTCATTGTTTCG
>JALWNR010000763.1 GCA_027083715.1 Bacteroidales bacterium | reverse complement strand
CGATAATATTTATATATCTTTTTAACATATTTTTATAAAAATATCCAAAGTTAAATAATTTGAACCTAAATTGAGTGATTATGAACAAAGAAAATTACGAATGTTTAGGTTCTAAAAGAGTTTTAAAAATTTAAAATACATCTGATTGATAGGTGAAAAATTTTGAAAACTATTTGAAAACCAAATGTTTTATAATTTTCAAAGTTTGTAGCCACTCAATTTAGCTTAAAAAAGTAAAGGATAATATTTAAAAAATTTTATCAATAAAAACTACTTTATTTTGTTCATTTATTATTTTACATTTGTAAATTATGTCTTTAAATTAAAAAATAAGTAATTTATTTTTATGCAAGCAATATACTTAACAAAAAACGGAAAAGCAAAAATAGCTTTTGAAAAACATGAAATTGAAATTAAAGAACCCGGAAAAGGTGAAATAGCAATTGAATCTGAAGCATTCGGATTAAATTTTGCCGATGTTTTAGCTCGTTTGGGCTTGTATAAAGAATGCCCGCCACTTCCAACAATTATTGGTTATGAAACAGTTGGTAAGGTGTTGAAAGTTGGAGAACAAGTAAAAAATATAGCTGTTGGCGACAGGGTAGTTGCTTTTACACGCTTTGGCGGATATTCACAATACGTTATTACCAAAGCTGTAGCTGCGGTAAAAATCAGTAATAATTTTCATGTAGGCAAAGCTTTAGCTTTGGCAACACAATACACAACAGCTTATTATGCAGCTTACATAGCTGCCAATGTGCGCGAAGGTGAAAAAGTACTTATCCATGCAGCAGCCGGTGGAGTAGGGACTGCTTTGGTACAATTGTGTAAGCTGAAAAATTGCAAAATATATGGTACTGCCGGCTCGGATGAAAAAATGGAATATATAAAAAAACAAGGCGTGGATGTTGCCATAAATTATCGGGAACGGGATTTTAGCACACAAATTACCGAAAAATTAGATGTGGTTTTTGACTCTATTGGTGGCAGTACTTTTAAAAAAGGATATAGGTTATTAGGCAGTGGTGGAAGAATAGTGCCTTATGGTGCTGCAACACAACTTGAGGCAAATAATTTTTTCAGTAAACTAAAATTTGCCTTTTCGTTCGGGATTTATCATCCTATTGGTTTTATTATGCAGTCTAAAGCAATGATTGGGGTAAATATGTTACGTATAGCTGATGATAAGCCGGAAGTGCTGCAATATTGTATGCAAAATTTGGTAAATTTGGCTGATGAAGGTAAAATTAATCCCAAAGTGGGTAAAATGTATTCTGCCGATGAATTAAACGAAGCTCATACAGCATTGGAAAATCGTGAAACAATAGGTAAAATTGGAATAAAATGGTAGATAAAACAAAAATATACATTAAAAATATGGTCTGCCCGCGATGCATTAAAGTGGTAACAGAAGAATTTACGAATTTGGGTTTTAACATACGGTCAATAAAGCTTGGTGAAGTTGAATTGGACAACAAACTCAGCGAAAAGGACTATGAAAATATCAGTAATGTACTTTTGAAAAATGGTTTTGAATTAATTGACGATAAACGAAGCCGAATTATTGATAAAATTAAAACAAGTATTATTGAATTGGTTCATTATCATAAAGATAAACCTGAACATGTAAATATTTCTGATTATTTGGTTGAATCCATTGGCTATGATTACTCATATTTAAGCCGTATTTTTTCGGAGGTGGAAAGTATTACCATTGAAAAGTATTTGATTTATCAAAAAATTGAAAGAGTAAAGGAACTTTTAATATATGATGAACTTACATTGAGCGAAATAGCTTGGGATTTAGGTTACAGTAGTGTACAGCATTTATCCAATCAGTTTAAAAAAATAACCGGACTAAGCCCTTCGCATTTTAAAAAATTAAAGGACAATAATAGGAAACCATTAGATCAGGTTTAATTAGCCATCCATCGGTAGGCGGATAAGGTTTAACTATATAAATGATGAAAATTTTAGGAAAAGAAATTATTAGTAGCTCGAAATATTTGAATTTTGTGGCAACAAAATTTATTAATAAAAATAACGAAGAAAGCACTTGGTATTCTGCCGAGCGAAATAACGGTGGGAAAACAGTTATTGTAGCTGCTGTATTTGATGATAAATTAGTGATTACAAAAGAGTTTCGTGTGCCGATTGGCGGTTATGAATGGGCTTTACCTGCCGGATTGGTGGATGAAAATGAAAGTGTTGAAAACACTGCTAAACGTGAACTGAAAGAAGAAACTAATTTGGAACTAACCGAAATAGTACAAATTACGCCTTTTATGACCAATTCGGCAGGATTGACCAATGAGGTGGTTTCCATAGTTTTTTGTTATGCAAAAGGTGAAGTTGATCAATCGGGTAACGAACAAAGTGAAGAAATTGAAACTTTTTTAATGAGCAAAAATGAGGTGAAAGAGTTGATGTATGATGAAAGTAAAGTTTTTTCTGCCAAAGCATGGTTGATTTTTGATAAATTTGTAAATCAAGGGTGGTAATTATTTTTTTTTTAATGAAATTTAATCGGCTATGCATTTTGAATTAACTAAAGAATACATCGACAATTTAAAGCAAATCATCGAACAAAAAGATGAAAAAAAGGCTAGAGAGTTGATGGAGCACCTTCATGCTGCTGATATTGCCGAAATTTATAATGATTTAAGTATTGAAGAAGCCAAATTTCTTTTTCTGTTACTGGATGGCGATAAAGCCGGTGATGTATTGGCAGAACTGGAAGACGATGATCGTGAGCGTTTTATGAAAGTGCTCCCCAGCGAAGTAATTGCTAAAAAATTCATCGACCATATGGATTCTGACGATGCCGCAGATGTAATTGCCGATTTGCCGGATGAACGTCAGGAAGAAGTACTTGCGCATATTGATGATATGGAACAAGCCGGCGATATTGTCGATTTGTTGAAATACGACGAAGACACTGCCGGTGGTTTGATGGCAAAAGAGTTAATCAGTGTAAAAGAAGATTGGGATGTAGAAAAATGTATTGCCGAAATACGTAAACATGCAGGAGAAATTGATGAAGTATTTTTTGTTTATGTTGTGGATAATGATAATGTACTTAAAGGAGTACTTTCTCTGAAACGCTTAATCATTGCTGATAGTAAGAAAAAGGTAATTGACATTAGCAATACGGATATTATTTCGGTAAAAGAAGATATGCCCAAAGATGAGGTGGTAAATATTGCCAGTAAGTACGATTTGGTAGTTTTACCGGTTGTGGACAGCTTGGGGCGTTTGGTAGGGAGAATTACCATTGACGATATTGTGGAAGTAATGCAGGAAGAAGCTGAAAAAGATTATCAAATGGTTTCAGGTATTACCGAAGATGTTGAACCGGGCGACCGAATTTGGGTACTCACTCGTGCACGATTACCTTGGTTGCTGATTGGTTTGCTTGGCGGAATGTTGGGTGCAAAAGTGATTAGTATTTATGAAGAGCCTTTGGCTCAATTTGCCGCTATGGCATTTTTTATACCGCTAATTGCCGCTATGGGCGGAAATGTGGGAGTGCAATCTTCATCAATTATTGTACAGGCTTTGGCTAGTCATAATACAGGATTGGACAGTACATTTGTGCGTTTATTGAAAGAGTTAGCTGTAGCATTATTGAACGGTGTCATACTTTCTATTTTGATATTTCTTTTAAGCTATGTTTTTTACGATAATCTGGCTTTATCGCTATCGGTTAGTATAGCATTGGTTTTAGTGATTGTTTTCGCATCTATTTTCGGAACTTTTGTGCCTTTGGCTTTAAATCGTTTCGATATTGATCCTGCATTGGCAACCGGACCGTTTATTACAACGGTAAATGATATTACCGGACTTTTTATTTATTTAAGTATTTCACAAATGATATTTTCTAATATTTAAAATGGTTGGGTACCGGATAATTGGAAATCTATACTCGTATGTTTGCAAAGTAAACAAAAAAAGAATTCATTTTATTTCTAATTTTGTATTTTAGAAATTAAAATGGAAGAGGATAAGAAGCGAAATTATACAGGCACGTATAACGATGCCGTGGTTTTAGAGAAAGCTCTTATCTAAACCGCTTAAATATTTTGTAAGAGTATCCCGATTTTCGGGACAGGTCCCCGAAAGTATTCGGGAGTAAACAATGCCGATAGACTTTTAGTTTTGTATTAAGAGCTTGCGAAGTAATACACTTACTAAAAACGTATCGGTATAAAATATAAAACTTACAATCATACTAATTAAACAATTCATCGGTCAGAGGTTCGACAAGATTTCTAAAACTCATGATATAGTGCACGTTTTTGAAAAATATCTGTCCGAAAACGAACATTTTTTTCTTTCTGTAAAATAGCTTGTATAACAAAATACTGCTTATTACCAGATAGTTAAATCCTTTGGCATAATAGCTGCTTAAAGAATCCAATAATAAAATTATCAAATTATGATTCGATTTGAAAACTTACATAAGTCATACATAACCGGTTCCAATAAACTACATGTTTTAAAAGGAATAGATTTACACATTAAAGAAGGCGAATTGGTTTCAATAATGGGTTCATCAGGTTCCGGAAAATCAACGCTATTAAACATAACGGGGATTCTTGATAATTACGATGAAGGCAGGTATTATCTTGATAATATGCTTATTGGTAATATGTCTGAAAAAAAGGCTGCTATGCTTCGCAATAAATATATCGGCTTTGTTTTTCAATCTTTTAACCTTATTTCTTTTAAAAATGCATTAGAGAATGTTGCATTACCATTATATTATCAAAAAGTAAATCGCAAAAAGCGAAACCTAATAGCTATGGAATATCTTGATAAAATGGGACTTAAAGAATGGGCACATCATATGCCCAATGAACTCTCAGGCGGGCAAAAGCAGCGTGTTGCTATAGCACGCTCACTCATTACCAATCCTAAAATTATTTTAGCAGATGAACCAACAGGAGCTTTGGATACAACTACCTCTTATGAAGTAATGGAAATTTTCAAGGAAATAAATCAAACCGGTATCACGGTAATTATTGTTACTCACGAAGATGATATTGCACATAAGACTAAAAAAATTATACGTTTACGCGATGGTATTATTGAGTCAATTAATGGAGAACCGATAAATAGTGAGGTTTTTGAAACATCCTTAGTGCAATAATAATTTTTAACAGTTTAGCAGATGTTTGATATTGATAAGTGGCAAGAAATATTCAACACCATAAAAAAGAACAAACTACGTACTTTTTTAACTGGTTTTAGTGTAGCATGGGGTATTTTCATGCTGATTATTCTTCTCGGTTCAGGAAACGGATTACAAAATGGAGTGGAATATCAGTTCAGGGATGATGCTACCAACAGCATTTGGCTATATCCGGGAACTACCAGTAAATCTTATAAAGGGCTACAGGCAAATCGGCGAATTCGATTTACAAACGAAGATTTTGATAATATGCCGCATAAAATTGCAGGCATTGAAGAGATGACTGCGCGTTTTTATATTCCCGGAAAGGTAGATGTCAGCTATAAAAATGATTATGGTGCTTTTTCGGTACGATGTGTTCATCCAGCACATCAAATTATCGAAAACACGCATATAATTACAGGTAGATATATTAATGAAAAAGATTTAAAAGAATTTCGTAAAGTTGCGGTTATCGGTAAAAATGTAAAAGAGGGTTTGTATAAAGAGGAAAATCCAATAGGAAAATATATTCGTATTAACAATATTGAATTTAAGGTAGTAGGGGTTTTTACTGATACCGGTGGAGAAGAGGAGATGCGAAATATTTATTTACCTATTTCTACAGCCCAAAAGATTTTTAACGGGCAAAATCGTGTAAATCAAATTATGCTTATTCCAAAAACTGAAAATGTTGAAGAAACAAAAGCTATGGCAAAAAAAATTAAAAGCTATATGGCAAAGCAGCATAGGTTTGATGTAACGGATGATAATGCAATTTATGTTCAAAACAATTTGGAAAGGTATGAGAATGTCATGATGATGTTTTTGGGTATTGATATTTTTATTTGGGTAATTGGTATTGGGACTATTATAGCAGGAATTGTTGGAGTAAGTAATATTATGATGATTGTGGTAAAAGAACGTACTAAAGAAATAGGTATTCGTAAAGCTCTGGGTGCATCACCTTCATCAATTATGGGTTTGGTTATTTTAGAATCTGTGGCTATCACATCTTTTGCAGGATATATAGGAATGGTTCTGGGTGTAGGCTTAATGGAGTTGATTTCGTCGTTTGCCGGAAGTTCTGATTTTTTCAGAAATCCGCAGGCAAGTATTGGTATTGCTATAGCTGCAACTGTCTTATTAGTGGTTTCAGGGATTATTGCAGGTGTTTTTCCGGCACGTCGTGCTGCCAAAATCAGACCAATAGTTGCTTTACGCGATGAATAAATATTAATATGGAGAGAGATAATATTAACTGCAATAATTCATGAAATTCTCTTTATGCAGATACGAGGCACCGAATTCCGCCAACATATCTTTATATTTCAAGGAATTCGTAACGAAGTAGATGCGTGAAGAGAATTTCAAGCGGCACCCAACCTTTAGCCTCATGAGCCGAAGGTGAATAAATTTGAGTGAGTTTATTTTGCAATAGAGCTTGCTTAATATATTGCTAGTAAGGATATTATGGTATAACTATAACAAAAGCGGTGAATTTTGCGGATTAACTTTTATACGCTTAACTAATCATCTTTTAAATATAACTATTAATAAAATTTGTATGTTTGACCAAGACAAGTGGCAAGAAATATTTCATACTTTAAAGCAGAATAAACTACGTACTGCGCTAACAGCTTTTGGTGTTTTCTGGGGGATTTTTATGCTCATTATCATGCTGGGTGCCGGAAATGGTTTGCGCAATGCTGTTTATTACGGTTTTGAAAACTTCGCAACCAATTCTGCTTTTACTTGGACAAGGCGCACTACTATGCCGTATGAAGGGTTTGACCGAGGTCGTCGCTGGAATTTTACTACTCAAGATATGCTTGCTTTGCGCGAAAATATTCCTGAAATAAAATATCTGGCACCGCGTTTACAAGGAACTTCCAGAGGTTCTATTGCAAAAGTTACCAGAGGTCTTAAAACAGGCGATTATACAATTTATGGTGATTATCCTGATTATGCAAAAATAGATCCACAAAAAATATTAACCGGTAGATTTATAAATGATTACGATATTAAATATAAACGAAAAGTGGCTGTTATCGGTACACGGGTTAGGGAAGTATTATTTGATAAAGATGAAAGTCCGCTTAGTAAGTATATTGATATTGATGGTGTATATTTTCAAGTAATTGGTGTTTTTAAACCCATAAATACGAAAATATCCTTTGGAGCAAATCCCGAAGAACTTATTTATGTTCCGTTTACCACTTCGCAAATAGCATTTAATCACGGAGATATAGTTCATTATTATGCCATTACTGCTAAAGAAGGAATACCTGTTTCAGTGGTAGATAAAAAAGCAAAAACTTTGCTAAAACAATGGCATAAAATTCATCCTGACGATGATAGAGCAATCGGTGGTTTTAACTTGGAAGAAGAAGTGAAAAAGGTAAACGGTTTATTTACAGGGATAAATGTATTAGTTTGGATAGTGGGTGTCGGCACTTTATTGGCAGGTGTAATTGGAGTGAGTAATATCATGCTGATTATTGTTAAAGAACGAACAAAAGAAATTGGCATTAAACGTGCAATAGGCGCACAGCCCAAAACCATTATCGGACAAATTATTTTAGAATCGGTATTTTTAACTGCCATTGCCGGTTTTGCCGGATTAACCATTGGTGTTTGGTTGCTGGAATTGATTAACATGACATTAACTGCATCAGGAGGAAACAGCGAAGCTTTTCGTAATCCCGAAGTGAATTTTGGAATAGCTTTTACAGCACTGGTGATTATAGTAGTATCCGGTGCATTGGCAGGATTATTACCGGCTCAGCGTGCAATTAGCATTAAACCTATTGATGCTCTGAGAGATGAATAATATTATAAATGGTGAATTATGAATGCGAATGGGAAAAAGAAAGAAACTATTAAACTAATAAATTATTAAACTGTTCAACTATTGAAAATATAAATTACTAAAAAAATGAAAAAAATAATTAGAATTACTTTATTTGTTGCCATAACCGGTATATTTATTTGGACCATCGTTTTTTTATACAAAAAATCAGAAAAAAAACCGGTAGTTTATGAAACTGAAAAAGCATTCTTTACGGATATTGTAAAAAAAACAGTGGCAACCGGCTCTGTTGTTCCCCGTAAAGAAATTGAAATTAAGCCAAAAGTATCAGGAATAATTGAAAAATTATATGTTGAACCCGGAGAAAAAGTAAAGAAAGGAGATATAATTGCTAAAGTAAAAATTATTCCTGATATGATTAGCTTGAACAATGCAGAAGCTCGTGTAAAACAAGCCAAAATTAAATACAAAGATGTTGAAATTATTTACAAACGTCAAAAAGATCTTTTTCAAAAGGGAGTAATTGCAAAGGCTGAATTTCAGAAAAACGAACTGGATTATCAAAGTGCAAAAGAAGATTTAGAGGCTGCTGAGAATAATTTAGAGTTGATAAAAGAAGGCGCTTTAAAAAAATCAGGTGGAGTTACCAATACAATTATACGCTCAACTACCAACGGAATGGTACTTGATGTACCCGTAGAAGAAGGGAACTCAGTAATTGAAAGCAATACTTTTAACGATGGTACTACCATTGCTATTGTTGCAGATATGAACGACATGATTTTTAAAGGAAAAGTAGATGAAACTGAGGTTGGAAAAATTAAACCCGGCATGGATTTGCTTTTACGAATTGGTGCATTGGAAAACGATACTTTTCAAGCAAAGCTTGAATATATTTCACCTAAAGGTATTGAAGATAATGGGGCTATTCAGTTTGAAATTAAAGCAGATGTAAAATTAAAAAACAATAAATTTATTCGTGCAGGATACAGTGCTAATGCAGATATTGTATTGGAACGCAAAGATAGTGTGCTGGCTATTAAAGAGAGTTTAATTGATTTTAGTGAAGATACAGCTTATGTATTTATACAAACATCAGAACAAGAATTTAAAAAACACAAAATTCAAACAGGAATTTCTGATGGAATAAATATTGAAGTCTTTTCGGGAATTGATACAAGCTCTGTTTTAAGGGCTGAAATAAAAGAAGAAAATACGGAAAAAGATAAATCAGCACAAAACTAAATTTTCGGTAACAGTTTCAAATGAAGAGAATACTGTTAAAAACTGTAAAGACTACTGAAAACTGCATTCGGGAAATAAAACTATTTTTGGGGAATAAGTTGAATGATTTGTCGAATTATATTAAAGTAGTCTTACAGTTTTTGATTTTTTTCGTTACCTTATCTTTGTAAATTATATTTATAACTAAAAGCCAAAATGTTCATCAATATTTGGTGTAGCGTAAAAAAAAAGAATGTAGGCATAGCATTAGTAAGATGCGTTAGATCTTTCGAGTATTTTGTATAATGATATGTAGTTTGGCTTTGCTATAGAAGTTTGTTTGTAATGCGAATTAAGGGTTAAGTTATGTTTTTAAAGAAAAAGGTTGTAATGTACTGTATGCAATACTGTTGTGGCTTAGTCCTGAAAGGACGATATATTTTAGTCCCGTATGAAGCGAAGCGAAATGTGGGGTTT
>JALWNR010000762.1 GCA_027083715.1 Bacteroidales bacterium | reverse complement strand
GTAATTAATACTAAGCTGTTACGTGCGGGTTGGGGAGCATTTGGAGCTTCTACATCCGAAGGATCTTCCCGTATTATGTATTTGGTGAAAATAAATAATTTTGTTTCAGGTAAATATTTTGAAAATGATGTTGAGATACACTCTTCTGCCGTAAGTTATGATAAAGAAATACAAAAAAAACTATGGAATTACAGTTATAAAACAGTAAATAGATTTTTGCAATAAGTACTAAAATTTTAATATATGGCTCTTAGATTTGCATTTGCAGTAAATTCAAAAGGTAAATTCAAAAATAATCATTTTGGAGATGCTCGGAAATATTTAATTTATGAACAAAAAGACGATAAATTGGTTCTGGTCGATACGCTTGAAAATCAATTTCGTGTTTTCGATGAAAAGCATGGTCACGGATGGTACAGAAAAGCACAATTAATTATTCAGTACTTAGAAGATAATAAAGTTAATGCATTAGTAGCCATGCAATTTGGAAAAAACATCAATATGGTGAGTGAACATTTTATACCTATTATAATATATTCTGAAAGTACTGATAATGTAACAAGTGTTTTAAATAAACATTTATATTGGATTGAAGATGAATGGAATAAGAAAAAAGAGAATCACAGCTTACTATTTATTAAATCAGGTATTTTAAAAAAAGATATTAAAAAACAATGATTAATTTAGAACCCATAGGATTTTTTCATACTGATTTTAACATTGAAACAGGTGCGCCTAGGCAGGGGAGATTAATGCCTGAATCAAAAGGTATAATCATATTAAATAAAAAATATACAAAAGCACTTAGAGATTTAGATAAGTTTGAATACATCTATGTCTTATTTTATTTTCATGAAATAACTGATTGGGAAAGTATAGTTACTCCGCGGTGCAGTAAGCATCGGTACGGGCTATTTGCCACGCGTACACCCCGTCGTCCAAACCCCATAGGAATGACTTTAATTAAACTTGATGCGATTAAAGAAAATAAACTATATGTTTCAGGAGTAGATGTCTTTGACCAAACTCCTGTACTGGATATTAAACCCTTTTTGCCTGATTTGGATTTTGTAGCAACTGACAAAAATAAAAAGCAGAGCATGATTTAACCTGCCGGAGTATTAATAAAAAAGTGACAATTTTTTACAATGCTGAATTAGCATTTTTTCAGCACTGTTATTTATTCAACAATTCTTCACGAATCATTGTTTTGCCACATTTTGGACATTTTAATGTAGTACATTTAACACCCTGTTGATGAGGTATTTTTTCGCCACATTTTGCACAAACGCAAAATCCGCCTATTCCAAATGCACCACCATTATTGCGACCTTTGCCGCTGCCTTTTCCTAAACCTTTACCTGTCCCTAATATTCCCATGACTTTAAAATTTTAATGTTTATTCCACAACAAAGATAATGAACATATGTTCATTATAAAAATGTTTCGCAACACTTATTTAGAATAATCATAAATAGATGCTGATTTATACCATTACTCCGAAGATGATTTTTTTAAAATTCTAGCTTTATATGCTTTGTAAATAAGTTAGGGGCTTTAATTAGCAAAGAGCTAATTTATTCTCAATTAAATGCATATTTATTTTAGAAAATCTAGTAAATAATGGTGTACTTCTGTTATGCTTATGTAAGCATCCAACCATAAATATATGTTGTATGATATATATCTTAATTTATAAAAATTCTAAATAATACACAATCTTTTCATTTCCAGGCTGTTACTGGTAGATTCAAGAATTTGATGAGCAATATCATCTTTTAATATGTTTTTTAATATAAAACGAGATATCAATATTATGTAATTTTGGTTACATTTTTAATTGATATATATCACATTTTTTTTGATAAAAAATCAATAATATAATTAATATAGCATTTGCTTAATTTAATGTTTTAAAAAAAACAAATGAAAACTACAAGACGGGATTTTATTAAAATTACTTCGATGGGTGCTGGTGGTCTTGCAGCCGGAGCTTCTCCATTTGTTAATTGGAGCATAGACTTTTTGAACGAAGACCAAATTGTTCCTGATGATTCAAAGTTAAAAAGAGTTCCTACTTATTGCGAAGTATGCTTTTGGAAATGTGCTGCTTGGGCTTATGTAAACGACGAAGGAAAAATAGTAAAACTGATTGGTCATGAAAACGATCAAAACAGTAATGGTCGTCTTTGCCCTAGAGGAACCGGAGGTTTAGGAATGCTGGAAGATGAAAACCGCTTAACGAAACCTCTTATTCGTGAAGGAGAACCGGGTAGCCAAAGGTTCAGAGAGGCAAGTTGGGACGAAGCTTTTGATTTTATTGTTAAAAAGATGAATAAAATCGAAGAAAAGTACGGAAAAGAAAGTATGGCTTTATTTTTCCACGGTACTACAGGACCTCACTTTGAATATCTTTGGGAAGCATACGGTTCAGATACAATGGCAGAACCTGCAATTGCACAATGCCTGGTTCCGCGCGAAGTTGGGTTTAAAGCTACTTTTGGTAAAGGTCTTTCATCGCCCGAGCCAACAGACATAAGAAATACCAGATGCCTGGTATTAATTGGTAACCACATTGGTGAAAACATGCACAATGGGCATGTGCAGGAAATGTCGCAGGCAATAGATAATGGTGCAACAATCATTACTGTAGATCCGCGTTTTTCTACTGCTGCAAGCAAATCTAAATATTGGTTGCCCATTCGTCCTTCTACTGATTTGGCTTTGCTGCTTGCCTGGATGCATGTAATTATTAAAGAAGAGCTTTACGATAAAGAATATGTTGAAAAATATACTTATGGCTTTGATTTACTCAAAAATCATGTAAAAAGTTTTACTCCTGAATGGGCATATACAAAAACGGATATTGAACCGGAGATCATTCGCAGAACTGCTCGCGAAATGGCGGGTGCCGCACCTGCGGTAATCATCCATCCGGGAAGACATACTGTTTGGTATGGCGATGATACTCAAAGAACCAGAGCTATTGCAATTCTTAATGCATTATTAGGTTCTTATGGAAGAAAAGGCGGATTTTATTTCCCTGAGAAAAAACGTTTAGCTAAATATCCTCACCCTGAATTTGAGGAGCCGAAATGGACATGGAAAACAATCACAAAGGATAAATATAAATTAACTCCGCTGGGTGCAACTAATGTGCTTATTGACCATTCACTTCCTGAAAATAAAAGCGAATATAAAATCAAAGGATGGTTTGTGGCGGCTACCAATATTTTAGTATCTATTCCTGATGCTGAAAAAACCAAAAGAGCCATTCAAAACCTTGACCTTTTAGTGGCAATAGATACCATGCCTGCCGAAATTACCGGTTATGCCGATGTGGTTTTACCCGAGGCGGTTTATTTAGAGCGTTACGATTTTATCCGTGCGGCACAGCACAGAAAGCCACATATTGCTTTACGTATGCCGGTGGTTGAACCCAAAGGTGATTCTAAACCGGGGTGGTGGATTGCTCGTGAATTGGGTATTCGTTTAGGACTGGAAAAATACTACCCTTGGAAAAATATTGAAGAAGTACTTGATTGGCAATTGAAAAAAGAAGGTACTTCACTTGCAGAAATGAAAAAAACAGGGATTAAGTATTTTGATAAAGAAGATTATTTATTTATACCCGATGGTGCCGATTGGGAATTTAATACTCCATCCGGTAAAATTGAATTATTTTCTAACCTTTTAGCTGCCGATGGTTATCCGGGTTTGCCCAAATTTACCGAACATAAACAAAATCCACAAGGGTTTTATCGCTTAATTTATGGACGTGTGCCCATGCATACTTTTGGCAGAACGGTTAATAATCCGTATTTGAATACACTTCGTTCGCAAAATCATGTTTGGATAAACCCTAAAGTAGCAAAAGATTGGGGAATTGAAAACGGACAAAAAATTTGGTTGGAAAATCAAGATGGAGTGATTTCTACTTTTGCAGTAGAAGTTAGGGTAACAGAAAGAATCAATTCAAATGCAGTGTATCTGCCTCATGGATTTGGTTCAACAGGAAAAAAATTAAGCAGAGCTTATGGTAGAGGAGCATCTGATTCTGAAATGATTACAAATGTAAAAATTGATCCTGAAACAGGAGCAACAGGAATGAGAGAAAACTTTGTAACATTTTTACTTGAAAATCCTCATAAAGAAAAACAAGAAGTTTAAAAATTATCCTTTAACGGAAAAAATAAATTATAAGTTATGAGATACGGAATGGCAATAGACACTAAAAAATGTGTCGGATGTAGCGATTGTGTCGTTGCATGTCAAACGGAAAATAATATTCCTCATGGTTATGCACGTGATTGGATTTCTGAAACAGTATCAGGAACTTATCCTGAATTAACCCTGGAAATCCGTTCAGAAAGATGTAACCACTGCGATAATACTCCTTGCGTAAGAACTTGCCCTACGGGAGCTAGTCATGTTATTGAAGGTGGTATTGTTAAGGTAACACACGAAGAATGTATTGGTTGTGGTGCATGTGTTGAGTCTTGTCCTTACGATGCTCGTTATTTCCATCCGGATGGATATGTGGACAAATGTACTTTTTGCGATCATCGTGTTAAAAATGGTCAGGACCCTGCTTGCGTATCGGTTTGCCCAACATATTGTATGTATTTTGGCGATTTAGACGATCCTAATAGTGAGGTATCGAAAAAAATTGCTACACGAAAAACAAAAGTTTTGGCTCCCGAAGCAGGAACAAAACCACAAATATTTTATTTAATCTAATACAGTATTAAAAAAAGATTATTATGAACGAAGAATTAATCATAAGCGGAAGAATGAATCCGTATATTGATCCACATCTGGAAGTTTGGGAATGGCAAATACCCTTGTATTTATTTTTAGGTGGTTTAGCTGCCGGGTTGCTGTTTTTTGCTGCTTATTTTGTTATGACCGGTAAAGAAAAAAAATACCCGACTACTGTTAAATATGGACCTATTGTTGCTTTTATTGCAATATCAGTAGGTTTGATTGCACTATTACTCGATTTGAAACACCCTTTATATTTTTGGCAATTATATACAACCATCCGAATAGATTCGCCTATGTCTTGGGGGGCTTGGGTGTTATTGATTATTACATTTGTTGCTTTAATTTGGATATTCAGCTATTTAAAAGAAGCCTTTCCTAAATATAATTGCAAAATTGGGTTTATAAGTAAGCTGATGGGAATATTTATTGAAGAAACCGGAGATTCATGGGAGTGGAAATATCCTTGGCTGAAAACATTTGAAAAATATGCACAAAATAACCGGTATGCCTGGGCTTGGGTTATGGCAGTTCTATCGGTAATTTTAGGAGTTTACACAGGCATTCTTTTATCTGCATTTAATGCTCGCCCACTTTGGAATACAGCGATTTTAGGTCCTTTATTTTTAACCTCAGGATTTTCAACAGGGGCTGCCATGTTAATGATTATGTCAAAAAGCCACGAAGAAAGATTATCATATAGCCGGATTGATTTATTTTTGATTGTTATTGAATTATTTTTCATCACCCACCTTTTTATGGGATTTTTGGCTAGTTCGCAGGTAAAAGTTGAAGCTGCACATTATTTTATGGGAGGAGAATTTACCGTAACATTTTGGGTAAATGTAATTATTCTTGGTTTAGTGCTTCCGGCAATATTAGAGGCTATGGAATTACTAAAATATAAGATTCCTGTAATTATTCCCGGTTTATTAATCTTGTGGGGAGGAGTTATGTTTCGCTTTATTATGGTTGAAGCAGGACAAATTATCAGATATTTATATTAATCTGCAAAAAATATTTACAAATGGAAGAAGTTAAAATACAACAGAATACACCCAGAAAATATATGAACCCCTATTTAGCAGGTGTTCTTCTCGGATTGGTAATTCTTTTTTCTTTTTATCTCACCAGAGAAGGGCTGGGTGCCAGCGGTGCTTTTAAAAGAGGTGTGGCAAAAGTAGAGCAAATTATTATTCCTGCTCATGTAAATAGTGAAAAATCAGCCTTTTATCATTATGTTAAAAATGGAGAAGACCCTTTGAAAAACCGCTTGGTTTATATGATTATAGGTGTTTTTATAGGAGGCTTTTTATCAGGAGCTATTAATCATCGTTTAAAATTAAAACTGGAACATTCGCCTAAAATAACTTCCAAAACAAGAGCAATTGCAGCTGTAATCGGTGGAGCTATATTTGGTATCGGCTCTGCATTTGGACGAGGTTGTACAAGTGGTGCCGGATTAGACGGCATGGCTGTTTTGGCTACCTCAGGCTTTGTTGTTGTAGGGATGATTTTTGGTGTTGGATATTTAGTAGCCTGGTTTTTTAGAAAGCTATGGATTTAATTTAAAAATTAAAAAAAATATAAAATATGGGACCATTATTTAATGCTACTGACGAATGGAGTTTTGTAATTGCACTAGTAATTGGAATTGCATTCGGATATTTACTGGAAAGTGCCGGTTTTTCTTCATCAAGAAAGCTGGCAGGAGTTTTTTACGGTTATGATTTTGTGGTTTTACAAGTTTTCTTTACTGCTGCAATAACTGCTGCGATAGGTTTATTGTTTTTTGAATATTTTGGCTGGATTGATTTATCGGATATTTGGGTAAATAGATTTTATACAGGTTCAGCTATATTAGGAGGAGCGCTTATGGGTTTAGGTTTTGTCGTAGGAGGCTTTTGTCCGGGAACAAGTGCTTGTGCATCTGCCATCGGAAAAATTGATGCTATGTTGTTTTTGGGTGGTTTTATTATAGGGGTAGTTATTTTTGATGCTTTTTATCCTCTTTATGCCGGATTTTATAAAGCAGGAAACCAAGGACCGATTAAAATATATGAATCCTTAGGTATGAACCGTGAAGTATTTTTATTGTTGTTTGTCATAATTGCAATTGCTTCGTTTGTAGCAACAGGATATATTCAGCAAAAAATTTCTCATAAATCTAAAAAATATTAATAAATCTCTGAAATTATGAGTGATACACGTATTATTAAAAAAAGATATATTTTCATGGCAAGTGTTTTTATCGGACTGGCTCTATTGCTGGTTATTTTGCCTGAAAAAAGTACTTCAAAGCAATTAAAGCCTGAACAGTTGCTTCTTCAGATAAATGATAATAATCGATATGTTTCTACTGATGAAGATGCTCGTAAGATTATTGCCGGAGACAATTATATGCAATTAATTGATGTGCGTAGTCCCGGCGAATATGTTGAATTTCATTTGAAAGGTGCAATTAATATACCGATAGACAGTATCTTTAATAAAGATAAAAATGGGGATTATGTATATGAAGATATTTTAAATCAAGATGTTAAAATAAATGTATTTTATTCAAACGGAACAGTATATGCTAATCAGGTGTGGATTTTATTAAAACGTTTGAATTACAAAAATAACTACGTCATGAAAGGTGGATTAAATCGTTGGATTGAAACAGTTATTCGTCCGCCAAAGCCTTCTGTAACGGCTACTGTAAACGAAGTGGCTTTATATAATTTCAGAAAAGCAGCTAGCATGTATTTTGGTGGTGGTTCTGTTGCTGTTCCTGCCGAAGATAATGCACCGGCACCAATTATTAAGAAAAAACCGAAACAAGAAGAAGAAGGTGGTTGTTAGTTTATACAAAAAAATATAATTATGGAAAACAACGGATATAGTTTAGAAAGTAAAAAAATATCAAATAAGTTACCTACAATTGGTGTTATCTTTATTTTGATTGTTATTATTGGTTTAGCCACAATGGAAAGACCTAAGCATACTTATCGTTTAACAACCGATGAAATGCTTAGCAAAACTTTAGCACATGATTATATAATACGTTTTGACAAATTTTTTGATATTTATTATAATCATGATAGTTTGTATCGATTTATCGATTTGCGTTCTGCCCACGATTATCAGATAGGACACTTGCCGGGAGCAATTAATATTCCTTTGGCTAAAATTTTAGATGATGAATATAAAGACATTGTTAATCAAGACAAAAAAATTAATGTGTTTTATTATTCTGACCAATGTGGTGCTTGTGGACCTTGGATGATTTTAACACAATTGGGATATAAAAATAATTATGTTTTGGCAGGTGGATATGATTTTGTAAAAGATCATATTATTAATGACTACTCTCCGATGCTTGGAGATTATTCTGCCGAAAAAGCTAAATATAATTTTAAAGAGATAATTAATAGTACAGCAGGAGGTTCATCTGCTACTGCTTCTGAGGTTTCTGCTCCTGTTCCTGTTATTAAGAAAAAACCGAAACAAGAAGAAGAAGGCGGATGTTAGTAATTAACAGGGTTTAAATAGAGTGTTTGTAAAGTATTAAAATTCAGTCAAATGAAAAAAAAGATATATCCATTATCAATCTTATTCTTTATCGTTTTCCTTTTAGGAACTTCATGTACAAGTGATCTACCTAAGAAAAATCAGGTACAAGAATCTAAAAAAGAAATCAGGGAAAATCAGGCTCTAATTCAATTTTTAGAGCAATCCGGTAATTTTATAAATAGTCATCGTATTCCTACACTTGTTTCGGCAGAGGAGGTATATGCAAATTTAAAAAAATATTTTGTGATTGATTTACGTAGCCATAGTGCTTATGTGAATGGTCATATTAACGGAGCTGTTAATGTGGCTCCTGCCGATTTAGTTTCTTATATGAAAAAAAATGTAGCAGCCGGAACTTACGAAAAAATAGTATTGGTTTGTTATTCTTCACATCGAGCCAGTTTTTCTACCATGTTATTGCAATTATTAGGTTATAAAAATGTATATGCAATGAAATGGGGAATGAGTTCGTGGGATGCAAAAAATAATAAATGGCTGAATGCTATTTCTGATAAATATGCTTCAAAACTTGAAACCAAGGACAATCCAAAACCCGCAAAATCGTCTTTACCTGAAATAAAAACAGGAAAAACTCTTGGCTATGATATTTTAGAAGCCAGAGCCAATTCTGTTTTAAAAAGACTTGATTTTATGGTTAAAGTTGATAAACTTATGGAAAATCCGGCAGAGTATTATATCATAAATTATTGGCCAGAATATAATTATCAAAAAGGACATTTGCCGGGTGCTATTCAATATACTCCCAAACAAAGTCTTAGCCGTGATGCTGATTTATTAACTTTACCCAAAGACAAAAAAATTGTGGTTTATTGTTACACAGGACAGCATGCAGCTATGGTTGTTGCTTATTTGCAAGTTTTAGGATACGATGCATATACCCTAACTTATGGTGCTAATTCATTTATGCATTCAAAACTAACAAGTTTAAAAATCGGACATGCATTTACGCGCAAAGAGATTAAAAACTTCCCATTGATTCAGGGTGAACAACCCAGTCTGAAAACCGAAAGTGTTTCGGATAATAATGCTGAGGAGGAAACAGCTCCTGCTCCGGTTATCAGAAAAAAACCAAAAGTGGAAGAAGAAGGTGGG
The DNA here is from genome assembly GCA_027083715.1 of Bacteroidales bacterium. Lineage (GTDB taxonomy): Bacteria > Bacteroidota > Bacteroidia > Bacteroidales > NBLH01 > NBLH01. The sequence continues at coordinate 274 of JALWNR010000762.1, read as the reverse complement.
TGTTAGTAAATTATTATCGGTTTAGTTACTTCTTAAAGCAGTAGGTATCGCCTGCTGCTTTTTTGCTAACCTTTTTCTCCTATCCTTTTTAATCTGGCTCTGGCTCTGTCTAAAATTTTGATCTTTTTCTTGTTTATCTTGATGATATTTTCATCTGCAAGCTCTTTTAACCCGGATTTCGAGACATTTTTTTAAAGTAAAACCAAATAGCTAACTTTACCGTATAGCAGAAGCATAAGCCTGTTAATACAATACAGCAAGAAAACTTGCTGTA
>JALWNR010000761.1 GCA_027083715.1 Bacteroidales bacterium | reverse complement strand
TGGCGGAGCTTTTGGGCGCGCAGTTTGAATTGCACTATATAAAAGCGCCTTATGATGCGCTTTTGGAGCGCGTTTTAAAACGTAACGAAGAAAGTGATAATATACACTATATAGATAAAGAAATTTTAGATGCTTTAATAAAGCAATTTGAGGAACCGGAAGACACGGGGTATTTAAAAATTGTTCATAATGATTAAAAATAATGTCTAAAAACCAAATTCAAAAAACAATAGAGTTTCTAAAAGAAGAGCTAAAAAATGCCGAAGGCGGGCATGACTTTTGGCATGCATGGAGAGTGTGGAAGCTTTCAAAAAAGATTGCACAGGAAGAGGGGGGCAAAGTAGACATGCTTGTTGTTGAACTCTCGGCTCTTTTGCATGATATTGCAGATACAAAGTTTTACGACAATGAAGAGCTTGGACCAAAGAAAGCGCGCGAGTTTTTGCAAAGCATTGGTGTAGATAGCGAAAAGACTGAACACATCGTGCAGATTATCAAAAACATCTCTTGGAAGACAAGGCACGAGAAAGATTTTGACTCAAAAGAACTTCAAATTGTTCAAGACGCAGATCGGCTTGATGCGATGGGCGCTATTGGCATCGCCCGAACTTTTAACTATGGTGGCTACAAAAATCGCCCGCTTTATGACCCGGAGATTAAGCCGAATTTAAACAAAACATACGAAGAATACAAAAAAGCCGAAGGCACAACTCTTAATCACTTTTACGAAAAACTTTTGCTACTCAAAGACAAAATGAACACAAAAACAGGCAAAAAACTTGCCGAGCATCGGCACAGAGTTTTGCAAGAGTTTTTAGATGAGTTTTTGACGGAGTGGGAAGGGGAGAGATAGGCTTGATCTATTTTTTAGCGTTTTTTAAAAAATCCAAAACCTCGTCAACATGTTCAGCCGGTTTTACTTTTTGAAAGTGTTTGATGATTTTTCCATTTTTGTCAATGAGAAAGCTTTCGCGCGCAATTCCCATTACCTTTTTGCCGTACATATTCTTTTCTCTCCAAACACCGTATTTCTCGCAAACTTTTAAGTTCTCGTCTGAGAGTAAGTCAATTTTAAGGTTGTGTTTGGCAATGAATTTCTGTTTTGATTCGGGCGTGAGCTTTGAAATACCGAAAATTTTCACCCCGCGAGCGGAAAATTTTCTTTTGGCCTCCGAAAAAGAGACTGCCTCTGTGGTACAACCCGAGGTCATATCTTTAGGGTAGAAGAAAAGTAGAATCATTCCGCCGGTTTTTAATTTTGCCAACTCATCTTTAAGGTACACTTCTTTGCCGTTTTGATTAGGTAGGCAAAAAACAGGAGCCCTTTTACCGGTCAAGTCATTATTTTTTGTTTTTGTCATGGCGTTTTATTTTGTAAATTAAGGTTATAATCCAAACAATTAAAATTAGCGACTGGATTATTTTTAGCGAATATTTTCACACATGTCAACACAAAAAAGCCCCCTTTTTAGCTTATTGGTATTTGGTATGTTAAAAACCAAATATCCTAAGCTTTTTGTTAACATTATTTTTGTCGGGTGGTTATTGCTGGATTATTTCATAAAACACTTAAAAAATAACTAGAAATTGGTATGATATAAATCATGAATTATTCAATAATAAAAAGTTACTTAGACAACCAAAAAACAAAAATTGTAGAAGAATATGACTTTGAAAATAAAAAGGTTAAATATTCTGATAAAATTAAGGGCTGGAAAATTGATAAGTTTAGAGGAGATGAAGAAATTGTAAGGGCTTATTTGCTTGCAAAACTTGTAAATGAGTTAGGTTATAAACCAGAAGATATTGAGCTTGAAAAGTTTTATAAAGGAGGTCGTCCAAAGACAATTAAACCAAGAATTGATGTAATTGTAAAAGATAAAAATGGAAATCCATTTTTATTTATGGAATTAAAAGCTCCAAATGAATTTGAAAAAAACCAAGACAGTATAATAGAAGATCAGCTCTATACTTTAGCAGGAATGGAACAATCGAAGTCTGGAAAGAAAGTAAAATACCTCGTTTTGTATGCTTTTGATATTGATGAAGATAAAATCAAAGATAAGGTTATTTTGATAGATTATGAAAAATTTCCTTCTTTTGATGATTGGAAAGAAAAAAGGGATTTTGTGGATGAAATTCCTGCAAATTATGGAAAAGCTCAAAAAGAACCATACATAAAAGGTGGGAAAAAGGATTTAGAAAAAAGTTTTTCTCATGAGACATTAGAT
>JALWNR010000760.1 GCA_027083715.1 Bacteroidales bacterium | reverse complement strand
ATATTTTTCCGATTCCATAATGTAGTTTGTTTTTATTTGGATGCAAAAATACTGTTTTTTTTAAAATAATCATTTTTCTAACAAGAAAGTTTTATTTTTGTCAGCACAAATTAAAAATATGAGTAAAACAGCATTAATTACCGGAATAACCGGTCAGGATGGTGCCTATTTGGCTGAATTTCTGATTGATAAGGGGTATATTGTTCATGGATTAAAACGTAGAAGTTCACTGTTTAATACAGATAGAATTGATCATCTGTATTTGGATCCACATGTTGAAAACCGTAATTTTATATTGCATTACGGCGATTTAACTGATTCTACCAACCTAATTCGTATTATACAAGAAGTTCAGCCTGATGAAATATATAATTTGGCGGCAATGAGCCATGTGCATGTGAGTTTTGATACGCCTGAATATACCGCCAACGCTGATGGAATTGGTACTTTAAGAATTTTGGAGGCAATTCGTTTGCTGGGCTTGGTAAATAAAACAAAGTTTTATCAGGCATCAACCAGCGAGCTTTACGGATTGGTTCAGGAAGTTCCGCAATCGGAAAAAACACCATTTTATCCACGTAGCCCTTATGCTGTGGCTAAACTGTATGCCTATTGGGTTACGGTAAACTATCGCGAAGCATACAATATGTTTGCTTGTAATGGAATTTTGTTTAATCACGAATCGCCCATACGTGGCGAAACTTTTGTTTCCCGGAAAATTACCCGTGCAGCTGCTAAAATAGCGCTGGGTTTGCAAGATGTTTTGTATTTGGGAAATTTATCTGCCAAACGCGATTGGGGACATGCAAAAGATTATGTAAAGGCTATGTATTTAATGCTTCAACATGATAAGCCGGAAGATTTTGTCATTGCTACGGGTGTTACAACCGAGGTGCGCGAATTTGTGAAAAAAACATTTAACCAACTGGGTATTGTACTCGACTTTAAGGGTGAAGAAACAAAAGAAGTTGGTTATGTGAAAAATATTGATAATCAGGAAATAAAACATCTGAATATTGGAGATGTTTTGGTGAAAGTTGATCCGCGCTATTTTCGTCCCACAGAAGTAGATTTATTATTGGGAAACCCTGAAAAAGCAAAAAAAATACTGGGATGGGAACCGAAATATACCATTGATGATTTGGTTAAAGATATGGTAAAAAGTGATTTGGAACTAATGAAAAAAGACCGTTTTTTGAAAGATGGAGGCTACGATATTAAAAATTATCATGAATGAATCAATTAAACCATTAAACTTTCAAACTAATAATGAATAAAAATTCAAAAATTTATATTGCAGGACATAGAGGTTTGGTGGGGAGTGCAATACTCAGAGAATTAAAAGCAAAAGGATATCGCAATTTTGTTTTTACGCCTTCAAAAGAATATGATCTTCGTAATCAGCAAGTAGTTGAAAATTTTTTCAGACAGGAAAAACCCGATTATGTTTTTTTGGCTGCTGCAAAAGTAGGAGGAATAATTGCCAATAATAAATATCGGGCTGAGTTTATTTATGATAACCTGATGATACAAAATAACATCATTCATCAAGCATATGTACATCAGGTTAAAAAAATACTTTTTCTCGGCAGTTCATGTATTTATCCGAAAAATTCTCCGCAACCCATGCGCGAGGATTATTTACTTACCGATGTTTTGGAATATACTAATGAACCTTATGCCATTGCAAAAATTGCCGGTATTAAAATGTGTGAAAGCTATAATCTGCAATACGGAACAAATTTTATTTCCGTAATGCCTACTAATCTATATGGTATTAATGATAATTTTGACTTGGAAAAGTCGCACGTTCTTCCAGCCTTGATACGCAAAATGCATCTAGGAAAAGCATTGATGGAAAATAATGAAGAGCTAATACGCAAAGATTTGAATAAAAATCCTATTGAAGGAATATCCGGAGAGAACAGCTTGAAGGAAATAAAAGATATTCTTACTAAATATAATATTACTAAAAATAGTATTGAACTATGGGGTAGCGGCAAACCACGCCGAGAATTTCTTCATTCAAATGATTTGGCAAATGCTTGTGTATTTTTAATGGAAAGTGTTGATTTTGAGGACTTAATTCAGTTGAATAATAAAACTCACGAGATAAGAAACACCCATATAAATATTGGTACAGGAAAAGATATTTCGATTAAGGAACTTGCAGAGATAATTAAAGAAATTGTTGCTTATCAGGGTGATATATTCTGGAATACTCGTAAACCAG
>JALWNR010000759.1 GCA_027083715.1 Bacteroidales bacterium | reverse complement strand
AATTGATGCTATACACTACGACAAATATACTGTGCTTAAAGATTTTTTAAAACAAACTAAAAATCCAGACTCGTTATATGGAATATCAAAAATTCCATTGCTACATTATGCAGTTAGCCTTGATAAAACAGAAGCTGTAAAAATTATTATTAATGCAGGTGCCAATATTGAACTTATTTACAATAAAGAAACACCTTTGATGATTGCTGTTCTTTTTAAGCAAAAAAATGCGCTTTATATTTTATTGAAAAAAGGGGCAAATATTAACGGACACAACCTAGAGCACGAAACGGCTTTTATGTTAGCAACAAAAGAAAATAATGTAGAAATGATGGAATTACTTTATAAACTAGGTGCTGACATAACACTAAAAGACGAAAAAAATTTTACTGCTATTGATTATGCTTATAAAATGCAAAATATTGATGCCTATAACTTTCTGAAGAGCAAAACAGAGAATAAATATTCGAAAAAAATACTTCCTGATTATTTTGATGGTCCGTATGTTTTTCTGCAAAATAAAAACAATGTGCTAATTGATTTTTTTTATAACGATTCTATTAAAAACAAAACCTATTTGACATCTGATAAAAAAAATTTAAATAAAGAAGGTTTAATTATCGAGAACAAATATTTTCCTTTTAAAATAGAGCTAAAAAAAAATAACCAAAAAGTTAACGACCGATATAAAAATATCAATAAAATAATGGCTATTGGAGATTTACACGGAGGTTTTGATGAATTACGTACTTTTTTGATAAACAATAAAATAACAGACAAACATTTAAACTGGATTTGGGGAACCGGACATTTAGTATTTGCAGGCGATGTTTTTGACAGGGGCAATAAAGTTACAGAATGCTTTTGGCTAATCTATAAGCTGGAACAGGAAGCAGCAATTGCCGGCGGAAAAGTCCATTTTATACTAGGAAATCATGAAATCATGGAATTAAGCGGAGACAAAAGATATTTGGCAAATAAATACATAGATTTATGCAATCGTTTGGGTTTTGATTATTCAGAACTGTATAGCAATAAAACTCTACTAGGAAAATGGATACGCACTAAAAATACGGTTTTAATTATTAATAATATTTTATTTGTACACGGAGGAATTGCGCCGGAACTGATTCAAAAAAAAATCAGCATCCAAACAATAAATTATACGGTAAGAGCCATTTTAAACAGAAAAAATCAAGAAACCACAAATGCAACAGAAGAACTTATTATGGGTGCATCAGGACCTTTATGGTATCGTGGATACATTAAATTACAGGATAATTATTACAAACAAACAGGACAGAAGTTTAATTTTACGGAAGAAAAATTAGATAATATATTAAACTTTTACAAAGTAAAAACGATTGTTTTTGCCAATACCCATGTTTCGCATATAAAACCGTTATATCATGGCAAACTTTATGGGATAGATATTGAATTTAGCAATCCAAATATTGATTTGGAAGCTCTTTTATGGGAAAACAATCATTTTTATCGTATATTAACTAATGGAACTAAACAGCAACTCGATTAATATGCGATACATTTTCACAATACTATGGATTATTATACCACAGTCCAATATCTTGACACAAGATTTATTTTCATCGGACAGTTTAATTAATATGCAAATAAGCTGCAGTTTGGAGGAGCTTTTAAACGATCGTGGCGAAGACAATACATACCATGAAGCTATCTTAAATTTTGAAGGCATAAGCTATACCCTTAAACTAAAAACACGAGGAATTTACCGCCGCAAAAAAGAAAACTGTTTTTTACCACCTCTACGAATAAAGTTTGATAAAAATCAAATGCAAGGAACATTTTTTAAAAACTATAAAAAGATGAAACTAGTAATTCCTTGTTACAACAAACCTGCTTACAATCAATATATTCTAAAAGAATATTTGGCTTATAAAATATACAATATTTTAACGGATTACAGCTTTAAAGTACGTTTGATTAAACTAATCATTTTAGACTGGGATAATAAATACAAACCTATTGAATGCTATGCTTTTTTTATTGAACCGTTTAAATCATTAACAAAAAGAGTAAGTGGATACCCATTAAAAGTAAAAAATATTCATCCAAATTTTACAGATACTAAAATGATTACTTTAATGTCAGTTTTTCAATATATGATTGGCAATACAGATTGGTCGGTTAAGGCATTACACAATATTAAATTAATCTCTTTTGAAAACAGCAAGAAACCTATTGCTGTGCCTTATG
>JALWNR010000758.1 GCA_027083715.1 Bacteroidales bacterium | reverse complement strand
TTTGATATTGGCTGAAAATCTTCCGTTCTGATTACAGAAATACCGGTATCGGTAGGCTCAAAAATAAAACCTTCGCCTTTTTCCGTTGGCATAAATGCAAAATGACTGTATGATTCAGTAGCCTGAACGGCAAATTCTTGCTTTAAACCTTTTATTTTAAAATAACGATTTATCAATTGTTTGTTTTCAATATATTGTACCATCCCAACATTTTCTTTCTGATAAACAGCCTTGACATTTTTGCCGGATTTTACCGTGGCAATATCTTTTCCTGTATTGTAAAAAATGCGCTGCACACCGCCTGAATTTTGTACTAATCCGGCATGATGACTAAATCCTTCACCAAATATTTCTATTCGCTGATTTTTAATTGAGTGGTTCAAAATTTCATCAATGTATAATTTGTACATTTGGTGCTGTCCGATCATTAATAAAATATTACCAAACTGGTGTGCATGCATGTTTTTTTCAATGTGGAAATTTTTTAGTTCCCTTGCATCACCCACTTTGTTTAACTTAAACAAAGCATTATCCCTTATTGCCAAAACAGTAGTTCCCGATACAAATACTTGTTCAAATTCTGTTTTTAAAACATCAAAACGCTTGTTTACCTGTCCTTTGTACACGGAGGAGAAAATCATATAGCGGTCATTTGTTTCAATATAACCGCCTGTTAAATCAAAAGAGACATTCAGAATATTCGTATTGTCGGCAATTGTGCTTATGAGTAATTCTTTTTCCTGCAAACGATTAAACCCTAACCTTATGGTGCTTGCGGTAGTAATTGTATGACCGGAAATATTTAGCAAAAATCGTTCACCATCGATATATAAGCGTTTAAAATGATTTTGCAGTTGATCATCTTGTAAAGCTCTGTAGCACTTAGGTTTTTTTAAAAGAGGGTCATCAGCAAAAACAGGTATTTTATGAATCATCCGCTCGGATATTTTTTTAAATTTTTGGTGAACACCCTTAAATGGGTGTGTATATGTGAACAAATAGAACAAAAGTACGGAGAGTGCAAAATAATCACTGTTTTTGTTTACAATTCCATTGTATAAATAATCTCTGATTTCGTCAAGTAGCAATCCCGAATGAGTATAGCCCGGAATTTTATACGAATCGGTATCAATGAGCTTAATATTGCCTTTTGTATCAACTAAAACATTATATTGGGTTAAATCACCAATCACAATATTGTTTTTGTGTGCTGATTTTACAGCATTAATCAGATTTTGAGCAATTTTAAATTTTACTTTTTGATTGCAATTATTTTTTTTACAAAAACTTTTATTAAAACAAGATGCTAATGCGAAAAAATCTTTTCCGGCAAATTTCATAGTGTAGCCTACAACAATATTGTTCTGATAAAGTAATTCATCGGGAGTAATAAATATATTTTTATCCAGATTTTGAAGTTCATCAAAGTGCTTTTTATCAATTGGCTTGATACCTGTATGATAAATCTTAGCCACTTTACTGTTTTGATTATCAATTAGTAAAATACGCCCCTCTCCTCCCCTGTAGATTTCGTTTTTATCATTCAGTACAATGATTTTTCCTGTGTGTGTTTTTACTTGAAATTCAGGCATATTTTGTTTTTTTCAAATTTACAGATTTTTTATGAAAAATTAGTAAGTTTGTGTAGAAGGAACTTGCTTTTGCAAGGAGGTTTGTTTCACATCTTTGGTACTCTTTTGGGCAAATTGCAATATATAATCAAAAAAAGCATGTAAAAAATACAAAATATGGCATTTATTATTCAAAGCGGAACAATTATTACATCAAAAAAAACTTTTCAATCGGATATTCGCATTGAAAAAGGCACTATTACTAAAATTGCAGGAAAAATTACTCCAAAACCCGGAGATAAAATCCTTGATGCTGCAGGTAAATTCATCTTTCCGGGAGCCATAGACCCACATGTACACATGCACCTTCCTGTTTTTGCAGGCTACTCTGCCGATGATTTTTATACCGGAAGCAAAGCCGCCATACACGGAGGCACTACCACTTTAATTGACTTTGTTACCCCGCAAAAAGGCGAACCACTACCCGCAGCACTTGAAAAACGAAAAAAAGAAGCAGAAAACTGCCTGTGCGATTATAGTTTTCATGTCAGCCCCATTGAATGGCGCAAAAGTCTGCCCGATGAGATTACTGAAATAATACTACAGGGTTGTACCTCGTTTAAAGTTTATATGGCATACAAGCAAAGCATCGGTTTGGAAGATGA
>JALWNR010000757.1 GCA_027083715.1 Bacteroidales bacterium | reverse complement strand
GGATCCCATCCCCAATATCTTCCCCAGGATTCGTTAGCCCATACACCTCCCAAAAAGGTGCCTAATGTAAGCAGGTATAATCCGGCAATCATTGATATATGATTGATATTGCTTAATTCAGCAATGGTTAAATCAATACGTTGAAAGTTGTTTTTGGTTTTAAAAATCATTAAAATTAAAGACAAAAAACCGAGCAAAGCACAAAGTGCTAAAAACCCATAACTTGCCGTAATAACCGAAACATGAATGGTTAGCCAATAAGATTTCAATACCGGAACCAAATTGGTTATCTGCGGATCCATCCAACTTAAATGTGCCACCATTAAAGTGATTGATGCTAATAGAGAGGTTGCAGCTAAAGTTATAGGCGATTTTTTCATAAATAAAAATCCGGCAAGCATAGTTGCCCATGCAATGTAAATCATTGACTCATAACCATTACTCCAAGGTGCATGACCCGAAATATACCACCGCAAACCAAGCCCGTATGTATGCATAATAAATAAAAAGCCCAATAAAACAGCTGCAACAATAGTAATTATTTTAGTTTTCATTTTGGGGCGTAATATCCCTGCAAACAAAACTAGTAATAAAACAAAACCAACTAACCCGTAATATTTGTAAATACTGTTAAAAATATCAAGATTCACATATTGAATTTCCATTTTCAGTTTTGTTTCCGAAGGGAGTATTTCTGCTCCGTATTTCAATTGATATTCTTTTATTTTTTTTATAATTTCATTGGGTTTTGTCCAATCACCTGATTTTTCAGCCGCAATCATTGCATCATAATAATCAGAAAACACATTTGCTACAAATTCTCTTTCCACACTATCAGCAATATATTTATTTTCTACCGGACTAAGCCACCTATGATGTGAATCACCAGGTACCGGAAAAGCTTTTAAATAGCCACCCATAAATATCTGATAAACAATGTTTACTCGTTCATCTACTGCAATTACATCTTTATCAAGTTTTGTACGGTGTGAGGGATCTCTGTTAAAAGCATCATTTACATAGGATTTTAGCTTATACTCCTGTTTTTGTAGATTTACCAAATCATTAAAAGAAACATATTTACCTTCTACCCCTAAAAGTTTTTTAAGTTCGGGATTACTCACTTTAATCATTTTTACATTTTTCCAAAATTTCTGATTAAAAACCATTCCCAGAAAAACCTGATTTGAACTTAATCCCAAAAACATTTCTTTACGCGAAATCTTACGAAGTAATTCGTTTGTAAGTGTATTATATGGTTTTGTTCTTGCCCCATTGTCTTGCACAAACAATTCTCCAAACTCTTTGGCATGCTCTGCATTAACATGTGGGCGTGGGCTTTGGGCAAAAGCATTCTGAGCAATAAACATTGTAATAATCAATGCTATGGTAGTTAGCTCTTTTCTTTTGCCTCTTATTTCAGAAGTCTTTCTTAACATCTCGGAAAAATAGCTGTTTCTGTTAAAAATTGACCAAAACATACCAACTGCCAATAAAAAATAGCCTAAATAAGTAATTAGTGTGCCGGCTTTGTCTTTATTTACAGACAATATAGTTCCCATTTCATCTCTGTCATACGAAGATTGAAAAAACCGATATCCTCTATAATCCAATACATTATTCATAAAAATACGATAATCCTTTTTTACATTATGCTCTCTGTCAATTAACGTAACCTCACTAGCATATGAAGAGGGGCTTTCAGAGCCGGGATACCTGTCTAATTGAAAATCTCTTAATTTAAGAGCAAAAGGTAAATGAATTTCTTTTACTCCATAAATTAGTTTAACATTTACACTATCAATATTAACATATGCCGGCATCCCCATTGAGCCATAAGCACTCAACACTTCTGCTTTTTGTATTTTCTTTCCACTTTTGACATCAAACTCCAAAGCAAAAAACTCAATTCCATTGCTTACATCACCTGGAATGTAAGATATGCGAGCCATTTTGTAAAAATTTGTAACCACAAAAAGCTCTTCGCCAACCGAATATATTTGATTAACCTGAATCGCTCTTTTTTCTCCTGCCGGAAAAATAGTATCAACAGTACCGGTCATTGTCTGCCGGCTTAGTTCAAATGGAGAACGTATATAAAGTTCATCATTTTCAGTAAAAAATTGTACTGTATTAGGAGCTTCTTTTTCGTTAAATGAAAAATGTAGTTTACCATGAGTAATTGTTGATTTGTCGGAAAGAAAATGGCTATCCATTTTTCCGTGTGATGAAAAAACCAACTCAATAATCGGCTTTCCTCCCAGTACTTCAACAACTGTTTCCTTAGGATTTGGAATTATATTTTTTAATTCTATACTGATTTTTTTTCCGGAAATATCAATTTCTTCTTTTAGCTTGTTATCCAACAAGGGGGAAATAAAAATTTCTTTTTCATAATGCACCCTATCATTATCAGCCGTTAAATCTACCTGAAAAAAGGACTCTCCCGATAAAATTTTATCACTTTCTTCTCCCTCTCTTATATGCATTGTTCCTTCAAAACTGACATACCTGGTAACTCCTGCACCTATTAATATAATTATAAATGCCACATGAAAAGTTAATATACTCCACTTTTCTTTTTTATACAGTTTATACTTAAAAATATTTCCAATCATATTGATTGTTAACAAAAGCTGAATTAATTCAAACCACCATGCATTATATATGAAATGTTTTGAAACAATTGCACCATAATCATTTTCTACAAATGTAGCAACAGCCATTGCAGTTGCATACATAATTAATAAAACTGCCATTGTAGGCATCGAAATTAAAAATTTATAAACTTTCTTCATCGCTCTATATTATTTAATTATCTGTGTATCAATGTAAATAGTTTAACATGTACAATGTTAAATGCATGAGTATAAAAATAAATAAGAAACTTTATTTAAAACATGACTTTTTACCATGTTTTTATAAAAGTTTGATGTTGTGAAATAGGTTTAAATTTTCAGAATATCAATTCTTTATAAATCTTTAAATTCAATATCATAATCAAAAAAAATCAAGCTGACAAACTCATCATTTATCCGGCTAATTTATTTGCTGAGAGCCCTAAAGTATTCAATATAATACCCCGAGGTAGGTCCCATCATATGACATTCAAGACAAGAGCTACCTGCAGTTCCCGTTGCATCATATTCATTAGTAGTTGGATACACTTCGCCATGGCATCCTCCGCATATGGCGTTGGCTTCAGTTCCGTTGTACCCAGCCCTATAATCAATACCACTCCGCACAACACCTCCGATACTATTTGCTTTATTTGCCCCCACCGAAGTAACCAAAGGAAATCCAGCGGAAGCTTCAATCAGATAAGTAAATTGCAAACCCGGCTCACGCCCTTGTAAACGTCCATCGCGCATCATATTTCCTTCTGTGTTGCCTCCAAATGCTCTTCCACCATGGACATCGTGGCAAGTAACACAAGTAATAAACGAATCGTACCCATTTATTTCGGGTAAATTGGTGACCTGATCAGCAGTAGTATTAAAATCCCAATCAGAATCCCAAAATGGTTGTGGTCCATAGTGTGCCTGCATATCCATATGATTGTTTATATGGCTGTTCATATTTGCAGCAACATCATACCCATACGAGTATCCGGCATTTACACCTGAATGATTAAAATTTGTTGCATAGGGCAGGTTAGTATCAGACAAATCATTCCATGAATGACAATCGGCACACAAGCGAAAGTTTGCTGTATCAGCCTGTGTTATAGAAGTATCGTTCAAAGGAATACGCATGGGTTCCATTCCGTTGACTAATTTTAGTCTATATCCGGTTCTATATTGAGTTCCTGCCTGATTAGCAATTGACTGGTCATAAGAATAGGTTCTTGGTTCTGCATCTAAATGATTTGCTGTGGCATCATGACAAGCTAAACAATTGACTGTATTACTTTTTCCGTGTCCTGAATAATAATAACCGTATGTTAATAAATCACCGGCTACATCCGGAGCAAAAACACCGGTACTATCCGCATTACTGCTTGCAGGGGCAGAATCATGGCATCCTGCACACCAATACTCCTTGCCGGCAATTAAATTTCCTCCTGAATAAACACCATCAGTCCAATTATTTTTTGCTCCATAATCAGAATTATTGACTCCGTCAAAAGCTCCACCCGGACTATGGCAATTATCACAAACATGAGTTGCTGCCAATTGAGTAGTGTCTGCAAAATCAACCACTCCGTTTGCATGTGTAGTGCCGGTAAATAAATGACAATCTTCACAAGCGTTTAATTTGGGTCCGAATGCTGTAGGTGCATAGTGTGTTGCATGACTACCTGCCAAATTTGGACTAATGCTTCCATCAGGAGGAGCACCATGACAAGAGGTACAATTAACCTGAAAGGCATCTTCATGAGTATGACAAGCCGTGCAGTTTAATTCGTTATTGTGATTATGGTCTCCACTGCTGTTATTTCTATGAAAATCTGTTGATGTATGACAAACTTCACAGATTCCATTATAATTTGCATCGTTATCAGCAAAAGAGTTTGCTCCGGTTTGAGCAAAAAACTCCACAGCTCTTGCACCACTATTAGGGGTTTGAATGGTATCTCTTATCATGAAAATATTTGCCTTATTCGGATTATGTGTTTGATGACAAGTGGAACATCCCATGCCTTGATGTGCTCCGTAAGTATGACAGGATTGGCATAAATTATCATCGTTTGCTGCTCTTAGCAGATATCCATCGTTTGTATTAGCATAATGTACCTGATGACAACTCGAACACTCAACATTAGAGTTTACAATTAAAATATCAGAATTTAAAGGTGTTGTTTCAAAACGTGTATCTGATGCATTATATAAAACACCAACCGGATGACTTCCTCTGTTATTAACCGGATCAATGCTATAAACTCCAACATCACGTGCCGAATGACAATCTTTACATAAAGCATCACCGGCGTTTGTAGCTCTTAAAAAAGGAGGAAAGTCTTGTGAGTGCTGGTCATGGCAAGTTGAACAAATAATGGTATCGTTGACCACCCTTAATGCCATCTGAGTATTTGAAGTCATATTTACTTCAAATTGATTGTTTACAGCATTTACATTCCATGCATGTGAGTTTCCTCCAACTCCGGGAATTGCCTTATCAGCGTTTGTAAATGGTTTTTGGTTTGCTGCACCCAGTGGATTATGACAACTCATACACAAATTAGCATTTCCATTTACCATTCCTAGCTGTGCTCCGGGTGCATTATGGAAAATATGACATGAACTGCATCCTCCATGTGGTAAATCTAAAACTTGAAGTACATAATTATTCAAATGCTTCAAATTAGCAAAATCGGGAAAGTTTGCTTTGATGAATAAAACAAAAATAAGCACTATGGACAAAGCTCGAATAATTTGTCGTAAAACTATGGTATTTTTGTTTTTCATGTTCTTTATTATTAATGGTCTAACGGAATATCCACCTTTTGAAATATTTATTCTTTTAATATGCCAACACTTAGTCTTTTTGACTGATATTCCGCCAACCGGCGGATTATGAATATTTCATCTTTTTAAGAGTTTTTATTTCCCAATTAAAAAGATTATTTATTTAATAATTATTTTAGCAGTTTTTATCCTGTCGTCAGTAACAAAATTAATAGTATAAACACCTTTTGAATATGCACTTAAATCAATTCTGTCTGTAATATTAGCAGTTTTATAGTGCTTACTGTAAATTATTTGACCCACAACATTAATAATTTCTACTTTTACATTTGAAACCATAGATTTCCTAATTTCAATAGTAAAGATACCATTTGACGGATTGGGGTAGATTAATGCTAAATCTTCCGAATTAAATAATTCTATAGATGTTCCGACAATATTAATTATTTGATTAAATTGACTATTACCACATTTTGTATTTGAAGCTATTAATACAACCTCATATTCACCGGGCATTTGATAGGTATGTACCGGATTATTTTCATCACTGCTTTGCTCATCTCCAAAATCCCAAAAATAAGTATCTGCATTTTTAGAATTGTTTAAAAATTGAATCTCCATACCTTCATTAGCGTATGAAAACTCTGCCAACGGAAGTGGATTAACCAAAACAAAAACTTCGTCAGAATTTTGACAATCCATAGAGTCTGTTACAATTAGCTTGTAATAACCTGTACTATCAACAATTAAGCTTTGTTCTGTACTTCCTCCTGTCCATAAATAATCTTTAAACAGGGCTCCGGCATCCAAAGTATAACTTTCGCCATCACACAATTCAATATCATCACCTAAATCAATTGCGGGTAACGGATTAATAGCTATCTTTACACTTCCGCTTAAACAATTTGCTATTGAACTTGCATCTGAAAGAGCTGTAACTTCATAAACTCCCTCTTTATTAGCAGGTAAAATGTAAGGATTATCATTAGTGGTAATTTCTTTGGGATTTACACCATCTACAGTATAAGTGAATGACCAAGGAGGTATTCCTGTAAAATATATCTGAATATAAGCAGTATCACCAATACAAATATTTTTTTGATTACAAGTTATTCTGGATGTTGGAGCTGTTTCATTAATACTATAAATTTCCAAAGCACCATTGTTCATAGAACTTATCCATGCCCTACCCTGCGAGTCAAAGGCAATATCCATAGGAACATTTAATTGCGATAAATTTTTACCGTATTCTCCAAATTTAGTAAGAAACTGTTCATTTTCAAACACACTTATACTTGCCTGAAAAGGATCAATAGCATATAATTTTCCGCATCGGTCCACAGCCATTCCTTGAATTCTATAGAACTGACCATCTTTATTACCATGCGATGCAAAACTGTTTATTAAATTCCCTTGTAAATCAAAAGCCCAAATTTTAACCAAAGGTTTAAATCCGGTACCAAGACCACCATGCTCGGCAATATAAATTCTATTACTAAGCGGGTTGTATGCTATCCCTGTAGGATAAACAAAAGTACCCTCTCCTATTGTTCGTATAATTTGTCCTGATTTATCAAGAACAATAACACGTTTTAATTCACTATCAACAATATAAAGTAAATTTTCAGCATCAAAAGTCATGGAAGAAGGAAATAGAGTTCCATTGTAAAATATAGAACTGAATCCCTTATTATCAATTTTGTGTATTGTACCTGTTTCAGCATCTCCTATATATATAATATTATCATTATCCACAGCAACTGAAACCGGAGCAAAAACCGACTCTATTTTGTTTAGTAGCCTTCCTGTGGTATCAAAGCTTAATACACATTTTTCTTTTGCATCAACAACATAAATAATATCCTTGCTGCTGATAGCCAACCTAAGAGGGGTTTGAATATAATTTGTTATGCTATGATGATACTTTATAAAAGGTATATCTTGCGCATAAGCAATATTAGCCGATAAAAACAATATCAGCCCGATATTAATAAATTGTATAAAAGTTTTAGCCTTCACTGTATATATTTTTGTAAGGGCAGAGTACGCTTACCTTACCAGTTTAATCTCCACTCTTCTGTTTTTAGCTCTGTTTTTTTCTGTATCATTTGGTGCTATAGGATTACTTTTCCCATATCCTATTGTATAAATACGATAATAAGCAATACCCATATTAACCATTAATTGTTTTACTTTTTTTGCTCTTTCTTCCGACAAGTTCATATTAATAGATTGTTCTCCCAAATCATCTGTATATCCTTGTATTTCAACTTTGCTGTCAGGATATTTTTTCATAAAATTAACTATGTTAATCAAATTTTTATCAGTTCCTTTAATAATGTTTGAGCTTCCAAATTCAAATTTAATATCTGTAAATTTTAGTTTATTAAATTCACTTAAGCGTTTATTGAACTCACTTTCTGAGTTATATTTTTTTTCATTTGTGTATCCTGTTAAGTAATCGGAAATAGTATCACGAAGCGGGGTAGCATTGCGGTCATAACTTCTTTTAACATGGCAGCCGGGAAAACAAGAACCTCCATTTTCTGATTTTTTATAATTAATCGGCATATCCCAATTTCCAAAACGCACAGTTTCATTAATATGAAAAGGGTTTTTTGAGCCATGAACATTGTGGCAACGATTACAATTCCGACTTTTTTCCCTGTTTACATGTAAATAGTGCAAGTTTTTGTTACCAATGCGGAAATTTGTAGCAGTTTTGGAAAAAGCATCTTCAAATAATTTACTGTCATGACAACTGAAACATAAAGCAAAACTGTCTTTTGTTGCATGTAAATATGTTTCGCCTCCCGGAAAATGCTTTTTAAAACGGTAGGTGTTATCTGATTCGTGAGGACTATGACATACAGTACACCCACTATCAATAGCACCATGAATATAATTGTTTTCTTTTAGCAATTCTTTAATATTAACAATTTTTATGTTTTCGTAACTGATTGGTTTATCATGACACTTTAAGCATAAATCATTTTCATTTGACACTAATAACTTCGGGCTGTTCGATTGGTGTGGATCATGGCAAAATAAACAATTACCATCAGTTGCCGGTTTATGTAAAACTTTATTTTTCCCAACCGATTCATGACAATCATAACATAAATCCGGTAATTTTTTTGTTAAATCAAAACCTTTAACTCCCTCTTCCGGATGTTTTTCCTTATTTGATTTATGGCAGTCTTCACATTTATTTTTTGTAGGATGTTTAAATTTAAGTTTCACCAAGTCTTCATGACAGTCAATACATGTTTTTTCTTCGGTAATTTGTCCGAAGACTGATATTCCGGAAAGTAAAAAAACTGACAGAATTGATATAAATAATTTATTCATCATAATACCTGGTTTTGTAGTTAGAATTTGGCAAAATGCCTTTGTCAAACATTAATATACTGCTACTTTAATAGTCGGTCATATTTTTGCTCTTTATGGCATCCCGGAAAACAAGAACCTCCATTTTTATTGTGTTTATATTTAATCGGCATCTCCCAATTACCATATGGAGCTTTGTCTTCAATTAAATGATCATTTTTGGATGCATGCATATTATGACAGGTTGTACAATTTCTTCCTCTGTTTCCACTGGTGTGAACAAAATGTAAATTACGGTCGCCGTTTCTGAAATTGGTGGCTGTCCGAGTACGCTCTTTTTCTATAAGTTCTGTATTATGGCAATCAAAACACAAAGCAAAATTTTCTTTTGTTACAGGTGCATATGCTCCTACAGGAAACTTATCTTTCAATAAATCCATATTGTTTGCAGCGTGAGGATCATGACAAGCAGAACAATTACTATTTACCGGACCATGAATAGACTTACTGTTTTCCAATAATTTCTGAATATTTACAATCGTCCGTTCTTCTGATTTATATTCTTTATCGTGACAGTTTAAACATACTTGCTTTCCATCGTCTTTAATTATACTTTTTTCACTAGATCCATGAGCTGAATGGCAATTTGCACAATATTTACCTTCATTAACTGCCTTGTGTAAGCTTGATGAATTTGCTAATTTATTCTTAAAATCAGTATGACAAGAATAACATAAATTTGGTAGGGTGTCGGGGAGCAAATAACTTTGTTGATTACTATGTGCATCATGACACTTAAAACAATCCTCTTTGGCAGGAGCATGCGTATTTGCCATGCCCATTTCCGTGGCAACGTCATCATGACATCTATAGCATAATTCAGGAGCTTTTTGTTTCAAAAACGAACCATTTTCATTTTGATGCGGGTCATGGCATTTATTACACCTTCCACTACTTACCGGATTATGTACCACATTGGTTTCAGGAATTTTAAGTTCATGACATTCATTACATAAAGT
>JALWNR010000756.1 GCA_027083715.1 Bacteroidales bacterium | reverse complement strand
GATTAATTGTTTTTTTTTTTTTTTTTAATTGAATTTAGTATCGATAGATTCAACGAGCAAATGTGTCTTTGCATGATGAATTATTCAGGCTAAAGCTACAAATGTTTATTCATTAATTTCAATGTTTGGGAAAGCTTTTTTTATTTTCTCTATTTCCTCTTTCGGAATATAATTTCCGTATAAATCCAAATACTCAAGATTTTTTAATTTGAATATACCCTCAGGAATCGTTTTTAGATAGTTTCGGGATAAGTCAATATATTTCAATTTACTCAATGTGAAAACAGATTCCGGTATAGTTCCTGTAAAATCATCATTAATATACAAATATTCAAGATTTTCTAATTTTAAAATATTTGTTGAGATTGTAGAAAGGTCATTTCCTCCAATATCCAGAGTTATTAACTTTATTAAACTGAATATCCCTTCGGGTATTTTTCCTAATTTGTTAAAACTTAAATCAAGATATTCAAGATTTGTCAAATTTCCGATATTTTTTAAACCTTCAAAAGGTACATCACCATAAGGTTCGTCGGTGCCCAAGTCAAGATAAGTAAGTTTTTTCAGTTTACAGATTTCGTTCATAGCCTTATTACTTACAGATGTCCAATTACCGGCAAATAGATTTCTTAAATTTTTCAATTTGCCTATGGTTTCCGGAATACTGTCTATAATCAGTCCCAGAAACTGTAAGTATTGAAAATTTTGTAATTGCCCGATTATTTCTGCATAGCTGCCTTTATCTCGAGCTGAAATTTCAACTTGTTGCAAATTAATGCAGTTAAAGGCTTCTTCGGGAAGTGTGTTTTTGTCCCAAGCATAATCGTATTTATCAATTTTTATTTTATAGACATCTAAAAATGCTTTTTCTTCTGTAATATTGGTAATTTCAGATAGGCTGTAAAATTTTTTCATAGCCAATTCTTCCTTACTTATACCGTTGCATTTTAAAAAATCTTGTGTATCGGTAAGGAATACTTCTGCATCAATAAATACATCGGTAACCGTAAGATCTATTGCCGAACCAATTTCAAGTTTTGTGTAATAAGCCGGTTGGTCTATTTTACTGTCGGCTATATCAGCCACAAGAATACCATTATAATAAAAATGATAAGTATGGTTGTTATATTCTATTTTTAATGAATAAATTTCAGGCTCAGAATTAATTATTTGTTTTGATAGTTTTTCCCACTTTGCGGTTTTGTATTTGCCGTTTTTAGTGTAAGTAATACGATATTTTTCGCCATAATTAATTTCAAAACTTATTTTATTTGAATTTCCGGAAAGACCTATTAAAGCACTTGTATTATTAACAAAGTTATATGCATAGCTGAAATCTTTTTGGGCATTTATTTTAATTGCAGCTTGTCCTACAATAAGTTTTTCGTTATGGCTTTCAAAAATATATTCGCCATATTCCGTATTAACTTCTATTAAGCCTGTATCTTCTTCAGAATACTCTGTCCAAGCCATGCGATTGTCAAAAAAATACTCGTGATAACTGATTTGAGTTTGTGCTGATAATTGCCAAACGAAACTTAAAATTAATAGGGACAAGCTTATTGCTTTCATTAGGGGATTTTTAGTGTGAATAAATCAATTTTAATAATAAACTGTTATTCAAACAAAATAGTACATTTAAGCCTATGTTTTTGCCTAAATGATAAAAAATAATCATACTTATAAAGAATTTTCATGAAATTAAATATTGTATTTCTGCCGTGTAATAATTTATAAACAAGACTAAACATACAATTAATATGTACAGCTGTATCTTATGCTAATTATTACGCACCGTTAGTGCTGATTTTTACTGCAAAAAAAATACCTGTGGTGCATTAACCGCCATAATTATCTTCGGTGAGGTGCTTCGCAGTTCATTTTCTAAACCATGATCTCTACAGCGGTTTAGTATTACCCGCCTAAATCTGTATAGTACTGAAAAATTTTTATTGGAATTTTAAGGTTGTTCTTTTTCCTCATTCAATTTATCCATTATTCTGTTGTATTGCCATCTGTGGGCATACCATGTGGCAAGTCCAAAAGCAACACCTGTTAAAATAAACTTTCCGGTAAATTTTAGTGTAAACATTAAATCATTGAATAAACTTAGATTATCCCAATCAAAAGAAAGGATATTTAAGGTTAATGTAAATATTCCACCTGCCAGTAAAATATGTTTAAAAAGACCTCTTTTTTGCATCTTTTTCCAATCGGCAATAATTTTTTCTTGTTTATTTGC
>JALWNR010000755.1 GCA_027083715.1 Bacteroidales bacterium | reverse complement strand
GAACAAGGCCTGTTTGTTTATCACTAAACATCATATCTCTTACAGATACATCTACTTCTCTTTCATCAATACCAATATAATTAGTCAACGCATTTCTTAATGCATACCCAATTGTCCAAGCTACAACCGGGTCTCTTAATGGCTCATATTGATAGTTTGGATCTCTTAGTTGAATTTCGAAAACTGATGTATAAACATTCGTCCCTAAACGTAAATCTCTTTTAATGGCGTAATTTTCTACTGTACCATCACACAATGAACCATGTTCGCCACCCTTACCACCTCTTAATTTTCTGTGGCCTTTGTGAAATATTTCACTTACTTCTCCCTGTATCTCTTGAGGGGCTGCTTTACCGCACGTTAAACAAAGGGAATAACCTTTTCCATGTAGACCTGAATTAATATGGCTGACGGTACCTTTGTCATCATATCTAAAACACCCAAGCTTTGGTTCAGGAAGTGAATTCCAAATCGAATGATTTGCTGCAACTAAAGGGTCTTCAAAAGGCATAAAAACAGGTTGATTCACATCTGTATGTGGATCGGCATATAAATCTACAGCAAAGCCAGCTGGTTCAAGAACATTGACATGGTCTAAAGAAGCAGCTTCAGCATTACAATTTGGGCAAGAGTTTAGATATTTTCTGCTTGTGCCAAATTCACCACAAACATTACAGTGCCATTGCGAGTATAGATTTTGTATTTCTGAGACACCTTCAATATTTGAAGGTTTATGCCAGTTAAGTGTTACACCTGCACTTTTATAAACTAATCCACCTATTACAATCTCTGCACCTGGAGCATATTCACGTAAAGCAATTGCCAGGTTTCTTGATGGATTCCCATGTCGGTAACCAAAACTATCTTCTCTAGATTCCCTTTCTTTATTTTGCTTTAAGTTAAGAACAGTAACCGTATTTAAAGAAACAACATCTGTTGGAAAACCATAACCAGGTAAAAAACCACCTGATGTTAATTCACTTAATAAATATTCATTTTCCATACGTTTTAAAGAGATATCAATAGATTTAACAGCTGGTTCTTTTTCAGCTGTCTTTCTTGTGCCAACAATGCTTTTTCTTTCTTCTAAAAGAATATTTCTCTCTTTATTCCAGGAATTAAAGATCTCATCTGCGCTTAATGAGGTATTTTCTACTAATTGAAATAATGGTAGATTTTCAAGAGCAGTTTTTCTTGTTATATAAGCACAACTTTTTTCTAACTGAGCATATTTCTCATATACTTCAATACTGTTACACCAGGCAATAAAGTCTTCCATATGAGATGGTTCATTTTCTATTAACTCAGACATCATCCATCCAGAAGTCAATTTCTCAATTGAATCACCGAATTGTCTTAGCCAGTGAGCTAATAAAAAAGCATTGATATGACGTTGTACAATATTTTCGCTTTGAAGATTAACTTTTGGGGCAGCCATAACACCAGGCTCAAATGGCCACATAGGATTTGAAAACACTTGCATACTATGAGCTGAATTATTACATAAGGTATAACTTATTGATGTCTTTTCATTACGACGGCCAGCTCGACCAGCACGTTGTAAATAATTTGCTGGATGTGGTGGCACATTGTTCATAGCAACAACCGACATACCTCCAATATCAACCCCCATTTCCATTGTTGTAGAACAACTTAGAACATTAAGCTTTCCGTCTTTAAATAAAGCTTCAAGTCGTTTCAACTCCTTGGACTCAATCTGAGCTGAGTGTTCTTCAATACGATACCATGATTCACCCGAAGCAATACGATCAGCTCTATTAGGCCAAACAGACTGTTTTCTAGCTTTATTTAAAACTTCATCAGATTCAATCCATGAATTTATTTTCTCTTTAGGTACTAAATGTCCATTTTTATCCAAATTATTAGGATATTTTAGATCTGGAAATTCAATTTCCTCACATCGCATTGCATGTTCAACATCACCCCTAGTATTATAGGACTGCCCGCGAAATAAACGAGTGATAGGTCTGAGTGTATAGGGGCATTTCCATGCTTTGTTAACTTTTCTAAATGCTGACTTATTTTTTAAATCCAGAAGAAAACGCCCTTCATCCAACTTCACTAATACCTTTGATTGTATTACTCTCCAACTTGCCATTAGAATTTCTTCAACCAAATCAATATCAGATTTATCATCTTTATTTAATTTGAAACCTCTTAATAGCAAACCAACAACCCTGGATTGAGTCGATCTTCTTGCTGAAGGCCAGCGTAAGATATATTC
>JALWNR010000754.1 GCA_027083715.1 Bacteroidales bacterium | reverse complement strand
TTGTTCTCCTAAAAATCGTTCTGCATCTAATGCCGCCATACACCCGGAGCCTGCTGCCGTAACAGCTTGTCTGTAAATAGGGTCTTGTACATCACCGGCAGCAAATATACCTTCAATATTGGTTTTTGATGTACCCGGAATGGTTTTTATATATCCGGTTTCATCTAATTCCACAAATTCTTTGAAGATATCTGTATTTGGCTTGTGCCCGATACCCAAAAAGAAACCGTCAATTTTAATTTTTACTTCTTCCTCATCGGGCTTACCTTTGCGTTTAATAAGAGTTACGCCTGTTACCACTTTTTCGCCGGTAATTTCTTTGGTATTGTGTTCGTATAAAATTTCAATGTTTGGAGTGTTTTCTACCCTTTTTTGCATTGCCTTTGATGCGCGTAAATAAGGTTTACGTACAATCATATACACTTTGTTGCATAATCCTGCAAGGTAAGATGCTTCTTCGCAAGCGGTATCACCACCTCCAACAACGGCAACATCTTTTCCTTTGTAAAAGAAACCATCACATGTAGCACATGCAGATACACCAAAGCCTTTAAATTTTTCTTCTGACTCTAAGCCTAAGTATTTGGCGGTTGCTCCTGTGGCAATGATTACTATTTCCGCTTCAATAAGTTTTTCATCATCAACAATTACTTTAAACGGACGCTTTGAAAAATCTACTTTAGTAACTTCTCCCCAGCGTGTGTCTGTTCCGAATCGTTCAGCTTGTGCTTTCAAATCTTCCATCATCACCGGACCGGTAACTCCATCAGGATATCCTGGAAAGTTTTCAACTTCTGTGGTGGTGGTTAGTTGCCCGCCGGGCTCCATTCCTTGAATAATTACCGGGTTAAGATTTGCACGAGCTGCATAAATTGCAGCTGTATATCCGGCAGGACCGGAACCTATAATCAAGCATTTAATTTTTTCTGCTTCTCCGTTGAAATCGACTGACTTTTTGTCATTGTTTTCGTTTAAATTCATTGGTTTTATAAAATCCATCGCTCTATATTAATTTTTATTGTTTATTAATTTGCTGAAAATAAAGTGTTTAAATAATTGTCTGTTAGCCAACTATATATTTGTGTGTCAAAGCTCGTACCATTTTTAAAAATTAGTTCAAATTGGCTTTTATCCTGCTTTAAAGAATATTTTATCTACTTTTGCAAAAATATATAAAATATTGACATTATTGGCAATTTATTAATAATAATACTTTGTTTTGTGTTTGTAATGTATTTATTGTCAATGTGTTGTATTGAGAGATAGAAGGCTTGTAATTTAATATTTATCACAATAATGAATAGAGGTCAAATTCCTGTAAGTATTATCACTGGTTTTTTGGGCACGGGAAAAACTACACTGATTAATAAAATCATTGAAAAAGAGCGTGATAAAAAGTTTGCTGTTATTGAAAATGAATTTAGCGACATGCCTATTGACGGTGAGTTAATTTCGGGACTTGGAGAAAATCGTATTTTTGAATTGGCTAATGGATGTATTTGTTGTACTTTGGGTACTGAGCTACAAGAAACTTTGCAGCAGTTATTGAATATGGATCTGGATTTTAATCACTTACTCATAGAAACAACAGGAATTGCTGAACCGGATTCAATTATTCAAAACATTATTGCCAATGAAGAAATAAAACAAAACTTTATTATTCAAACTGTTTGTTGTGTAATTGATGCTTTGAATTTTGAAGAGCATATTAAAGAAAAAGAAAATGTTAAACAATTGGTGGTTGCCGATACTGTTGTTATAAGTAAAATAGAAAATTTGTCAGTTAGTGATTTGGAAAGCTTAAAGCGACAAATTAAAGAGTATAATCCTTTATGTATAATTGTACCGGTAAGTTATGGCGATTATGGTGATTTTGATTTAATAGAAAATTCTTTTTTTAATGAAAGAAGCTTTAAAAATTTGTTTTCCGAAGTCGAATTATCCGGTCATCATGAACATCATCATCCGGAAATTTCAGCAGTAGGTATTCAGATAAACGGAAATTTTGACATGAAAAAATTTTCTTTTTGGATGGATTATTTTTTGTATATCAACCAAAACAGTATTTTTAGGGTAAAAGGAATTTTAAGTTTTGAAGGCTTATCGCGTAAGATGGTTTTTCAAGCGGTAAAATCAGCATATGTAATTGAAGAAGGTGTTTTTTGGCAGAGCAATGAGGAAAAAATCAGTAAATTAATTTTTATTGGCAAAAATCTGGATAAAAAAGCAATTAAAGAAGGTTTAAAT
>JALWNR010000753.1 GCA_027083715.1 Bacteroidales bacterium | reverse complement strand
ATTAAAACAAAAAACATAAATAAAGCAAAAAATATTGCACATTGGATTTGAAAAATACTTTTGGTGAATAAATATTATTAATCATGCAGAATAAAGAAATAATACAAATATTGACAGCTGCCGTTCAAGCACTTTCTGATTTTTCTTCGGAAACTATGGTATATGCTCCAAGACACGGACGAAGCATGCCTTCAATTGATGCTTTACATGAAATTAGCGAAAAATTGCGTAGCATTATTTTCCCCGGATATTTTGGTAAATCGCGAATTACTGCCCAAAATCTGCCACATTATATAGGGGTTAATATTGATCGTACTTTTCACTTACTTTCAGAACAAATAGCACGTGGTATTTGTTTTGCACAGAATGAAAGACAAAATTCAAATTGTAAATTAAATGAAATTACCGCACAAAATATTACCGCACAATTTTTTAAACGTTTACCCAAAATTCGTGAGCTTTTAATTTCCGATGTAAAATCAACCTACAACGGCGACCCGGCAGCAAACTCTTATGGTGCAATTATTTACAGTTATCCGGGGCTGAAAGCAACAACCAATTACCGCATTGCCAACGCTTTATTAAAATTGGAGGTACCCTTAATTCCACGTATATTAACTGAAATGGCTCATTCCGAAACAGGAATAGATATTAATCCCGGAGCCGAAATCGGGCACTCATTCACTATGGATCATGGAACCGGTATTGTCATTGGCGAAACCTGTATTATCGGCAACAATGTGAAGCTTTATCAGGGAGTTACCCTTGGAGCCAAAAGCTTTCCGCTCGATAAAGACGGTAATCCGATAAAAGGTATTCCACGTCATCCTATTGTTGAAGACAATGTGGTTATTTATGCACAGGCAACTATTTTGGGGCGCATTACCGTAGGTAAAAACTCAGTTGTTGGAGGTAATGTGTGGGTAACAAAAGATGTTGCTCCAAACTCTAAAATACTGCAATCTGCTGCACGCGATATGAGTTTTGAAAACGGTGCCGGAATTTAAGCAGATCGGCCTAAAAAATATCACGATTTAAGTATATTTTACTCGTTTAGGATTACAGATAAAGTTTTTGTGAGGTTTCAAAGTATTAAAGTAATACAGGCTCTAAAGTTTGTAAAAGAGTTTTAAAGCTATTTATTTTTTGCAGGAATCAATTTCATTAACCGCAATAATTACCTTCGGTGCTGTGCTTCGCAGTTCATCGAAGGTAATTTTGCGGGTCAGGATTGGCATTTGCCTAATTACAGCTGTTATTAGTACTTGTTTGTTGAGTGAAGTCTTTTTTTAGTTCTCAGTTTACAGTCTTCAGTCCCAAAGACATGAATCCGGCGAAATACTTATGGAAACTAATTTAAATTGACAGTCCGATAAATCATCCGGTTTACGAGAAGTTGATAGCTCTTAGATTAATATAAAAAACCAAACAACCAAAGTGGTATTTTATTGTCAATGCCCAGTTCAATATCATCTGCGGCAATAAATGAATTGACAACACCTGCTATTTGGTGATAATCTTTGTTTTTACCGCCTACTTCAAAAATATATTTTCCGTCGATAACAAAATCGCCTTTTGCATGAATTTCTACTTTATGCTTTGCTATAAGCTGATTAACAAAAAAAGTTTCTCTTAAATTCCCTTTGTTGTGGATATGCTCGGTAAAAACATAAAATAGGTTAGGGTGATGCAGATAAACTTTTTCGGGTTTTGCCAGCGCACTTGTACCTTTGGCTTTTGGATATACAATGTTGATAATCCGTGCTTTATGCAGTGATTGTAAGTAGTGAATCACCGATTGCCACGATACACTTATTGCCGAAGCAAGGTCGGTAATGTTTGGTTTTACGGGTATTTCGTTGGCAAGTATGTTTACCAGTCTTTTAATTTTTGAAACATATTGCGGGTTCACATTCAGTAAAAGAGGCATGTCGGTTTCCACAATTTGGTTTAGTGTGGACGAAAGCCGCACGTGATAGTATTTTTTATCTTTCAGATAAAAAGGGTAGTATCCGTGTTTTAAATAATCATTCCAATATTTAAAAATTTTTACTTTTTGAATAATCTCTAAACTAATGCTTTCATGTTTTTTTATAATGTCATCAAGTGTGTAAGCAAAAAATTGTTGTTTACTTTCTATTTGCAAAAATTCTCTGAACGATAGTCCGTTCATATTAAAAATGAGTGCCCTTCTGCTTAAATCGGCTTGTCCCTTGTAAATATCAAGAATAGAGGAGCCGGTAAAAA
>JALWNR010000752.1:531-2251 GCA_027083715.1 Bacteroidales bacterium | reverse complement strand
GTGTAGATTACAAATTTAAAAGTTGTAATATTTAAATGCATGAGATGGTCAAGTATAACTATAGTTGCCAACAATCACTTAAAACTCAAAATTATGAAATGGCTGAGTTAGATTGTGCTATAGCACAAAGCGTCACAAAAAAATTTATGGAAGAAGAATGTGTATCATATTACGGAAAAGATGCAGATGAAATGAAGATACAATTAACACTTTTACTCAACAATACAAACAAAATCGTCAAAAAGCTTACACGCTTGATAAAACATTGACAAAAAAGTTAAATACTTCTCCAAAATAGATCATTGATTTTCGCTGCATTATCGCCAAATATCAACTTTATTTTTATACCTACAAGTCTATTCCTACACGTTTCATCACACCATTCTGTTTCCAACAATTCGCTAATTTCTTCAAACAGTCCTTCTGTTAAATCTTTTGTTGATTTCATCAAAGATATACTTTTTTCATAAAATTCAAGTGCACTTTTATAGTCTTTTTTCATCAGCGCTATATGACCTAGTTTAGAAACAACATCATATGTTTGTTCTATTTCAGATGCTGCACTTATAAAAACTTTTGCTTTCTTTGGATTGTTAGTAATAATGAATATCCAGCCTATCATTGTACAATACCTCCGAAATTCTTTATCCCATTGTGAATTTGATTGATTATTTTTTCTTATACTTTTTATGGCTTCCAAACTATTTTTGAAATATTTCATCCCTTTTTCAATATTACCAGTTTGCGAATTTAATGTGCCTAAGTATATATCAATGTCTACAAGATCCTTTTTATATTGTGCATTTGAAGTATCTTCCTCCGAAAGCTTTTTTATAGTTAAAAATGCTTCTTTCGCATAATTTAATGATTTTACGCCTTTGCCGTGTGAATACAATATATTGCTCATGGTAAAATAGGCCACAAATGTTCTTCGTTGTATCGACCTGTTTTCACTATTGTTCAAAAGAGATTTTGCAATCTTAACAGACTTTTCCAGATAGCCGAGTGCTTTTTCATCATCACCATTAATTTCTTCTATCTTTCCCAGTGATCCATAATTTCCAACAAGATCGTACTGCCACCATTGTGTATTGTTCCTATCCGATATTAGAAATTTTTCTCTTATATCCAGAGCTGTCAAAAGATTTTTCTTTGCCTGTAGATATTTTCCTGATTTTATTTGAAGGCTTCCCAGATCACTATAAACTATCGCTAGATTACGCTGTTTCAATGTATCGTTTGGATTGCTACTGACAAGTTGCTGCATTATTTTCAGTGCTGTATCATAATGCCCTTGTGCCTTTTGTATTTTGCCAATGTGTTCAAAATAATGTCCGCTGTCAGAATGATATGTAGCAATCCTGAACTTATCATCTGCTGACAAATCAATACTGCCCAACTCTTTATAATATACATCAACTGCCTCTTGTGTTGAGCGAAGAATTCCCAGCTTGCCGATCGGTTCAAGCTTGTCACGTAAATCAAAAAGGGTATTATCTACCAGTTTTTCTGCCGCTTTTCTCTCTTTGATTGCTATTTTTTTCTGACGCACTGCCTCTTTCCACTGAAAAACACTAAAAACAGCCAATGAAGAGATAACGACAAATACAAGTGTCACAATAGTAAAGATTATATTTTTTTGCTATCTTTGTCTACGTTTCTCACGCTTCCCTAAATCGTCAAAACCAACCCCCAGCAGTCCTGCAATCAACTTTACCTT
>JALWNR010000752.1:0-521 GCA_027083715.1 Bacteroidales bacterium | reverse complement strand
AAAAGGTTCACCGTCCACAATAATAGCCAGTACCCTGTCTTCGCCGTGCATCAGTTTAAAATCAATGATCTCATTATTTACATATTCTGATTTGGCCGAATTTGGAGAACATATGACTATAAGGTACTTTGATTCTTTTAGAGCGGTAGTTATTGCTTTACTCAGCCCTGAACTCGTAGGAAGCTCTTCACGGTCTCTGAATACAGGTGTCAATTTCAATGGAACTTTTTGACCCATATCACATTTGATATCTGATATTGATGAGGGTATTTTGTAAGTTTCTAACGCTTTATGCAGCCAATCAGCCCATTTTTTATCTAAATGGCTGTAGCTGATAAAAGCCTGATATTTATACATAAAACTTATCTCCCTATACAATTCCCCATAAACCTGTCTTTTGTTAACTTCTGGAAGCAATATTAGAGGGCTATTTGATATAGCTTTCAATCACCTCTTTTATCCGGTCGCTTACCTCTTTGACCTCTGCATCCGTCAGATCTGTCACATCGAACTCTATTTTT
>JALWNR010000751.1 GCA_027083715.1 Bacteroidales bacterium | reverse complement strand
AAAATAGCATCTACATTGCCTTTCATTACCGGACACATTGAACCGATTGTTTTGGCTACCTGATACGCCATTGCATCATAATAAAATTTGGCTTCTTCATCACCCTCCATTGCACGTGTTTCAACCTCGTAGGCACTGTTTGTACCCAAATATGCCACCAAGCCACCTTCTCCGGTAATCATTTTCTTAATTTTTTCTTTGGTGTACATTCCGCTAAAACACATATTTACCAAATCGCCTACCGGCAGTGTACCGCTACGCTCCGGCGAAAAAGGACCCTCTCCGTCCAGTCCCTGATTTACATCAATCACCCTACCTTTCTCGTGTGCACCAACGGTAATTCCGCCTCCCATATGTACCACAATCAGGTTCATGTCTTCATAAGCGCGCATTACCGATTTTGCATGCAGGCGTGCCACTGCCTTTTGGTTCAGTGCATGAAAAATTGATTTTCGGCGAAAAGCCGGATGACCGGATACCCTTGCTAATGGCGAAAGTTCATCCACAACTACCGGATCGGCAATATATGCCTTGGCATCTTTTAAGTTTCCTGCTATTTCACGTGCTATTAAACCACCCAAATTGCTGGCATGTTCGCCTAACTTGGTATCAATCAGGTCGCGCACCATTGTATCATTTACTTCGTAAATGCCCGATTCAATAGGCTTTATTAAGCCTCCGCGCCCTACCACGGCACGGATTAAATCCAACTGAATTTCAGCCTTTTTCAGCTCTTTTAAAATGATATTTTTTCTGAATTCAAACTGGTCGGCAAGGCTTTCAAATTTCTTTAGCTCTTTATTAGTGTGTTTAATATTTTTAAGAAAAACAGGGTTTGTATTCTGATAAACAGCTATTTTTGTCGAAGTAGAACCCGGATTTATGGCTAATATTCTGATATTTTCCATTCTTGAAAATTATAAATTAAAGAAAAGCTTTTATGCTATGCACCAAGCGCAGCCAGTTTAATACTATTTTGTTTTGCTTCATGCGAATCGGAACGTGAGGTAAGTACTACCGGAGCCTTAGCACCCAAAATTACAGCTGCAATTTTTACATCAGCAAAAAAACTTAAAGACTTATAAAGTACATTACCCGCTTCGATATTAGGCATCAGCAATAAATCTGCCTCACCGGCAACTTCGCTTTCAATTCCTTTATGTTCAGCACTTTCCTTGCTTATTGCATTATCCAAAGCCAATGGTCCGTCAACAATACAATTGCCTGCTTGTTTCCGGTCTGCCATTTTTGCAATAATCGCTGCATCCACGCTTGAAGGCATTCCGCTATTTACTGTTTCGGCAGCTGAAATAACGGCTACTTTGGGTCGGTTGATGCCTATTTTATTCATGTACCTGACTGCATTGTCCAGAATGCCGGCTTTTGTTTCCAAATCGGGTGCAATATTCATGGCTACATCCGTAATTCCTAAAAGTTTATGGTAGCCTTCAATTTCAAATAAGGCAAAATGCGATAAAATTTTACCCGAACGCAAGCCCCACTCTTTGTTCAAAACCCCTTTGAGTAAAATAGCAGTAGCCACATTTCCTTTCATTAATATCTGAGCATCTCCGTTTCTGACCAGCCTTACAGCTGCTTCAACTGCTTCGGTTTTATTCTTTTTATCAATAATTTCAATTTGGCGGATGTCAAAATCTATTTCATTGGCAATACGTGTAATTTCCTGACTATCACCAACTAAAACAGGTTCAATTATATTCTCAAGATAAGCTGCCTGTACTGCCTGTAAAGCATGCTCGTCCTGAGCTACGGCAAGTGCCAGCTTCTTTTTTTTGCTCTGCTTATCTTTATTAAAAAGTTCATTTAAATTCGAAAACATTTATTTTTTGGTTTGGTTTTTTCTTATATTCTATTCAAATAATTACAATTTTCCAACAATACTCATTGTGTCCTGAGCAATTACAAACTCCTCATTTGTAGGCACAACCATTATCTTGACCCGTGATTTTTCCGTACTTATAATCGCATCCTTGCCGCGCAATCCATCATTCTTACTTTCATCTATTTCCATTCCCAAATATGAAAAGCCGGAAACAATTTCTTTACGTATTGTATCTGCATTTTCGCCAATACCTCCGGTAAACAGCAGCATATCAATTCCTCCCATAGCAGCAGTATAAGCACCAATGTATTTTTTGATTCTGTAAACATACATTTCTAAGCCCAGTTTTGCTCTTTCATTGCCTTCTTCAGCTGCCTGTTCAATCTCACGCATATCCGACGAAACACC
>JALWNR010000750.1 GCA_027083715.1 Bacteroidales bacterium | reverse complement strand
GAATTTTATAAATTATTACGGTTAAATTGAGCCCGTATCGGTATATAACGCAAAAAGGACTTTATTATTTTCTTTTATTGGTATGATAAAAAAGTTTTCCGGTAATTAAAAGTCCGGCAAAGACAAAAACAGAAAAAGTTAAACTGCTAAATGCCAGCTGCATTCCACCTGATAAAATATGTCCACTGGTACAACCACCCGCCATTCTTGCTCCAAAAATCAATATAAATCCTCCCGCAAAAGCCCAAAATATCCTATTAGACTTTGAATTACCCTTAAGTTTTTTCCAATTTGTGTGAATTAATGCCAATTTAAAGTCTTTTTTTAGTAAAGAGCCTGCTAAGCCTGCAATAAGTGCACCGATAAGAAATACCAGTTCCCAACTTCCGGGTGTTTTTATTTTTAAAAAATAGTTATTGCTTGTAAGTCCGGCAGCCAAATCTGCCAAATACGGAAAAGTAGTAGATGCACCAATGGGACGATTGGTTACAAAACCAGAAAAAACAACAACATTTAATACTGCTAAAGCAATACCCGAAATTATCCATTTCTTACTTTTATTTTTATCTTTTTTATGCAACCAAAATGCAGATAGAATAAAAGACAGTCCTACAATAAAAAGAACTATAAAAAATACAGCATTTGTTCCTAGCAGTGTATTTAACGAAATTTTTCCTAAATCAGGACCAAGAACAGTTTTAACAGAAGGTAAAATTAAAGTATAAAATAGCCCGCCAAATAATCCGCCGATAATTCCAATTAATGCATCAATAGCTCCTTCGCCTGTCGAAACAGCCAATGTTCCCGGACAATACCCTAAAATTGCCATTCCTGCTCCAAAAATTAATCCTCCAAAAATCAATCCGCCCACAACAAATGGTTTGACATGGTACGAAGCGATACCCAAAGCTATTTCAATATTCAGTAAAATGGCTCCGATACCGATTGATATTAGAATTGCCTTTGCTACAGCAAAGTTCTCGCGCAAAGCTAATCCGGTAATTACATTAAATTTATTCAGACTTGCATACTGTAAAATTACTCCGAATAAAAATCCTAAAATTAAAATTGTTACAATCATATCTTTTTGTTTTTGAGTTAAAAATTTTAATTAATTACATTAATTACAAGAAATGAATAAAGTCATAAATGTGTTGTTAAAGCTACAAATGAGCTGAAACTAATTATAAGCCAAAGAGACAAACCTAAAAGAAAGCTTCGCAAACCGGCTTTTTTAATTGCAGACAATGAAATATTTGAACCGATAAGAAGCAGTGCGATAACCATCCCTTTTTTCCCGAACCAACTTAAATTTTTAAATATTTCTGCTTTGGCAGGAAATAAATAGGCAATAATAATGCTGAGAACAAAAAAAGCGATAAACCAGGGAATTTTTATTTTGTCTTTTCTTTTTTCTTTTTGAGCGAAAGCGATAATCAAGGATAGAGGAATAATCCATAAAGCCCTGATTAATTTAACCGTTGTGGCAATTTCAAGAGCCTTAGCTCCGTAAGCTGCTCCGGCTCCGACAACTGAACTGGTATCGTGTATGGCAATGGCAGCCCAGTTTCCAAAAACTTCCTGACTCATATTGAAATAATGCCCGATGTGAGGAAAAACAATTAAAGCAAAGGCATTAAGTACAAAAACAATTACTAATGCAAACGAAATTTGATAGTTTTTTGCATTAATTACCGGTGAAATTGCCGCAATGGCACTTCCGCCACAAATAGCGGTTCCGGTTGAGATAAGAATTCCTGTTTTGGTATCTACTCTAAACAGTTTACCCAGTAAATAACCCGTTAGCATTACAAAAAAAACAGATATTGCCGTATTGATAAACCCGCTTTCTGATGCACGAATTACTTGTGATAAGTTCATCCCGAAACCCATTAACACAATGGATACTTGCAATGACAAAGAAGTATATTTTGATATTTTATCTTGCTTGATTCCTACAACAGATAATAAAATACCCAAAATTAGTGCAATGGAAGGAGTGATAAATGGAAAAAAACAAAGTAAAATAAGAATGCCGTAAATTACATTGATTATAATACTGCGCTGATTTTTATTTTGCTCAACTATAAATTTCATGGAGCAAAACTACAATAGTATTATAACCCATGCAAATACATAATTGTTATATTCTATAACTAAAAGTTATAATGAAAAAGGAAATCAATAAAAAGTTTTGCTGACGAAATATAATGTCCTTGCCTAAAGGCAATTCTGAATTTTCTGTTTAAGCT
>JALWNR010000749.1 GCA_027083715.1 Bacteroidales bacterium | reverse complement strand
GGGTAAAACTATAGTTAAAGACGGAGATAATGTGCTTGTTTTGCATTTAATAAGCGGAGGGTGAAAATATAGTCTAATGGTGATTTATTTTGGTATTTGTCCGAAAAGTCATTGTAAAAATACAAGAATAGTGTTATTTTTGTAAAAATTATACGACAATGGAGATTCCTTTACATAAAATTTTTCAAAGCTTTATTAAAAATAAATACCTAATAAGTTTAGTTGGCTTTTTTATTTGGATAGCTGTTTTGGATTCTTATAGTTGGTATGACCGGATACAGCTTGAAAAAAATCTTAAAAATCTTAAAGCAGAAAAAGCATTTCTTGAAAAAAAAATTAAACAAGATTCTATTAATCTGCATGATTTAAAAACCAATAAAAGCAATTTGGAAAAATTTGCACGTGAAAAATATTTGATGAAAAAAGAAAATGAAGATGTTTTTGTAATTGTTAGCAAATCCGAAGAGTAAAATATTTATTTTTTTCTTTGTATTGATACCAAAACGACTCCAAAGATACTAATAAATCCTCCTAAAATTTCTATATGCAAAGGTGTTAAACTCAAAAAGATCCATGCACTTAATAAAGCAAAAATACCTTTTGTACTAATTATAATTGATGTTTTAAATGCCTCTATATATTGCAATGATTTGTAAGCAAATACAATAGTAATAAAAACTTCGAGAAAAGCACCTGATGAAAGTAGTACCCATGCTTTCATTGAAATATCAAGCGAAATATCTTTGAGAATAACCAATAGTGCAAATGCTAAAAATAAAATTATTGCCCTGACTGCCGATAAAACTCCTGCATCAATAGTTTTACGTTTTTTTCGGGCAATAATGGTAGCAATTGAAAATAAAAAAGCAGCCAAAAAAACATATTGAGTACCCGGTTTAAACAAATCATCTATTTTTTGAAAACCATTAAGACTTAAAGAAAAAACTCCTCCTAAAGCTAAAATAATTCCTATAAATTGAACCCCATTGAAGGATTCTTTTAAAAAAATCACTCCAAAAATTACCACTAAAACAGGCCCAATATTTCCAATAAAAGAAACTACCCCCGGATTTTCCATAATTAAAATAGCATAGTAGAACAATCCGGTTGCAACAGCTTCTAAAACAGAAACAAGCATTAAATTTTTAGTAATACCTTTTGCCGATTGACGAAAGCTAAACTTATTTCGGCTGCGAATTGCAAATAAATACATAAAATTCCAGATGATTCCGGTTAAAAACCAAAAAAAACCAAACTGATAAAAATTTACATATTCAAATGATAATTTACTGAAAATAAATGAATTTGCCAAAGCAACTGATGCTAAGCCTGCATATATATATCCGGTAATTTCTTTTTTAGTCATCTAATTTTTTTTACGTTTAACCATCGAAATGGTAATAATTCCGGCAATTGTAAAAGCTCCTCCAACCAGCTGATTCCCATGCATAACTGTATGCAAAATAAGATAAGAGCTAATCACCACCAGTACACTTTTTGTACTCATTATAATATTGGTTAGCGAAACTTCGATATATTTAAATGAATAGTATGATGTTAAAATTGCCAAAAAGGGACCCATAAATGCACCACCGGCAATAAACAAAAGTGCATCAAAACCAATCCTAAATGTTAAACCCTCGTACAACATAAAGGAAAAAGATACCAACATTAACATAATGGTACGGGAAATACTTAAAACCACGGGTTCTATTTTTTGAATATTGCTTTTTGCTATAATAACGGCTATTGCATAAAACAATGATGCAAAAACAATATAGCCGGTTGTTTTTGAAAAAAGCGCACTAAAAGAAGTTTCAGGACTATAATTAATAATTAAAACCCCAAGCAAGGTAATAGTTATTCCAAGATATTCACCTATTTTAAATCGTTCTTTTAGAAAAAAATAAGCTAATATTAAGGTAAAAACAGGTCCAAGATTTACTAAAAAGGAAACAACTGCAGGGTTTTCTGAGAAATTAATTGCCGAAAAAAATAAAATGGTTCCGGCTGTTTCAAAAGTTGCATTAGTAAGGATAGCAAAACGCTCTTTCTTTGAATATTTTTTATAATTTATTTTCTTTCCGGTTATTTTAACAAAAATGAAATTTAAAATCAGTGCAACCAAAAACCAGTAAAAACCAAATTGAAATAAATGCACTTTATTCAATGCAGATTTACTAAAAATATACACACTTGCCAAGGCTAATGTGGCTATAAATGCCAGAATAAAACCTTTTCTTCTGTTTTTTTC
>JALWNR010000748.1 GCA_027083715.1 Bacteroidales bacterium | reverse complement strand
AGCTCATTATTGAAAAAATAAAGACAATTGACCGCTAGTCGATTAAATAATTTTTAATCAATCCGTTTTTTTTATATATTTGGTGGGATTTGATAAACCTAACTAACAAAACTTATTATGGAAGTAAGACGTACATTTGACATTGTTGATCAATTATTTGAAAAATACAACAAAGACATTGCCTTATCTATAAAACGAAATGGCAGATGGGAGAATTTCAGCACCAATGAATATAGAGATTTTGTGGACAATTTCAGTTATGGGTTGTTAGCACTAGGCTTTGAAAAAGGACATAAAATAGCAACGGTTTCCAATAATCGTCCGGAATGGAACTTTATTGATATGGGAATGGGGCAAGTTGGTGCAGTTCATGTTCCTATTTATCCGACAATTGGGCCGGATGAATACCGCCATATCCTAAAACACTCGGATGCAAAAATCATGATTGTATCATCACAAGAACTTTATCAAAAAATTAAGCCCATAGTAGATGAAGTAGGCTCTATTGAAAAACTCTACACCTTTGATAAAATTGAAGGCGTTCCTAACTGGATGGAAATTATAGAGCTTGGAAAGCAAAATAAGGAGAAATTTGAATCAAAACTACCTGAAATCAAAGCTTCTGTTGATGAAAATGATTTATTTTCAATAATTTACACATCAGGAACAACCGGCTTACCCAAAGGTGTAATGCTAAGTCATAAAAATTTTATTAGCAACGTTCACGGAACAAAGCATATTTTACCCTTAAAATCTGATGAAAAAGTATTAAGCTTTTTACCGCTCTGCCATGTTTTTGAGCGTATGGTAAACTATTTATTTCAATTTAACGGCTGCCCAATTTATTATGCAGAAAGTATTGATACAATAGGAGACAACCTGAGAGAAGTTAAACCACACGGATTTGCTGCGGTTCCACGTGTAATTGAAAAACTATACGACAAAATCATTATGAAAGGTAAAGAGCTTACCGGAATAAAAAAATCCTTATTCTTTTGGGCTGTTGATTTGGGCTTAAAATATGAATTAAATAATGCCAACGGTGCAATTTATGCAATGAAACTTAAAATTGCTGATAAACTTATTTTTTCCAAATGGAGAGAGGCTTTGGGAGGTAATGTAAAAGTTGTAATTTCAGGAGGTGCTGCTTTACAGCCCCGTTTAGCCAGAATATTTCATGCAGCAGGAATTCCCATTCAAGAAGGATACGGATTAACAGAAACATCA
Organism: Bacteroidales bacterium; assembly: GCA_027083715.1. Classification (GTDB taxonomy): domain Bacteria; phylum Bacteroidota; class Bacteroidia; order Bacteroidales; family NBLH01; genus NBLH01. The sequence continues at coordinate 1,030 of JALWNR010000748.1, read as the reverse complement.
CCTGTTATTGCAGTAAATCAGGCAGAATATCCTTATATCAAATTTGGCACAGTAGGTCCGGTATTAGATAATGTTGAAGTAAAAATAGCCGAAGACGGTGAAATTCTTATGCGCGGTCCCAGCCTGATGCTTGGTTATTATAAAGATCCTGAAAAAACCAAAGAAGTTATTGACGAAGAAGGCTGGTTTCATACAGGAGATATTGGTGTACTTTTAGAAAACAATATCTTAAAAATTACCGACCGGAAAAAAGAAATGTTTAAGCTTTCAACGGGTAAATATGTTGCACCACAGGCTGTTGAAAACATCTTTAAAGAATCGAGTTTTATTGAACAAATTATGGTTGTTGGTGCAGGAGAGAAATTTGCAGCTGCTATTATTTGTCCGTCTTTTGAATATTTGCATGACTGGTGCTCTATTCACCGCATTAAATTTAGAGACAATAAAGATTTAATTCAAAACCCGAAAGTAATAGCCCGGTTCCAACAAGAAGTAGATACACTTAATCAACGATTGGGAAGACACGAACAATTGAAAAAATTTGAACTTACGTGTCAAGAATGGTTACCCGAAACAGGTGAACTTTCACCGACACTGAAAGTAAAACGCCGTTTCCTGAAAAATAAATATAAAATTAAACTGGACAGAATGTACGGTTATACTGAAGATCCCGGCCATGTGGGTACTCCATCAAATAAAAAAGACTAAGCATAAAAAAAGTCCTCATCATTAATGATGAGGACTTTTTTTAATTTTAAACCATTATATAAATAAGCAGTGCGCCCAAAGCAATGACTATCAATTAACCGAATTGTAAAATTAAATATTAACGACAGCTCATCAATGCCACACAAATACCTGATTTACAGTAAGTTACAGGCATAAAAAATAATCCTAATAAGATACTGATTCTTAATTTATAATTTAGTGTTAACCGCAATAATTCATGAAATTCTCTTTATGCAGATACGAGGCACCGAATTCCGCCGACATATCTTTATATTTCAAGGAATTCGTAACGAAGTAGATG
>JALWNR010000747.1 GCA_027083715.1 Bacteroidales bacterium | reverse complement strand
TTTTGAGAATAATTTGAAAATAAATGAGCTGAAAATTAAAAATATCAAGACCATCTATTACCCTGTACTCAACCTGACAGGGCAAATAATTCATGTTTCGGATGTTCCGCATTATGTTTCAGATAATCCGATGTTGCAAGTTCCCGTAATTGATAACAATCAATATAAAATAATGTTGGAGGCACGTCAGGTCTTATACGATGGTGGATTAACAAAAAAACAAAAAGCAGTGGAAAAAAGCACCTTGGAACTGCAAAATAAAAGCACGGAAGTAAAATTATATGCCCTGAACGACCAAATAAACGATGTTTATTTTTTGATTTTACTATTTCAGGAACAAAAAAACTTATTGGAAATTACCCGCAAAACACTAAACGAACAGTTAAAAATTGTTCAATCCGGTGTAAGAAACGGAGTTTTACTGCCTGGTGATGCAGATGTGCTCATGGCAGAAATTTTGAAAACTGAACAAAATATTAGTGAACTGGAGTCGGGCAGAAACAATGGCTTGGAAATACTTGCAAACCTAATGGATACGGTTTTTGATGCAAATATAAACCTGAGATTGCCCGAAATTCAGCCAATACCCGAAAACACAGAAATAAACCGCCCTGAGTATAATTTATTTAAAGCACAGCAGACAAATTTACAAGAAGTAGCTTCCTTAAATCAGGTAAAACGTTTTCCCTATCTGGCGGCTTTTGGCACATTCGGTTACGGCTATCCGGGCTTAAATATGCTACAGGACGAGGCAGACATTATCTATACCTTTGGAATAAATTTAAGTTGGACAATTTGGGATTGGAACAAAACGAAACGAGAAAAGCAAATTTTTTCTGTTCAGCAAGATATGATTAATACACAACGCAGAGTATTTGACAAGAATTTGCAAACGGCCATAACGAAAGAAAAAAATGAAATAGCAAAACTGGATGATTTATTGAAAAAAGATGAAAAAATCATAGAAGTGCGCAAACGTATCAGCAAATCAAAAGCATCGCAGCTCAAAAATGGAGTAATTACTTCAAGTGATTATATTCGCGAGCTAAACAATGAAACTATGGCAAAAGTCAGTCGTAGTTTGCACGAAATACAGCGTTTAAAAGCAATTATGCGCTATAATACTTTGATTGGGAAAAATTAATTTTCAACCATATAAGGCATATAAGTGCATATAGGAATTTCATTTACATCAAATAATTGCAAAGCAATTATAAAACTTATATGTTCTAATATGACTTATATGGTTTTAAAAAATATGGTTTAAAAAAACATCAATATGAGAAATTTACTTTATTTATTTATTTTAATATTCATTTTTTCTTCTTGCACAGGAAATAATGATAAAGCCGATGCATACGGCAATTTTGAAGCAGTAGAGACATTGGTTTCTGCTGAAACAAGTGGCAAATTACTGCAATTTGATGTAGAAAACGGCATGATACTTAAAGCCGGTCAGCAGGTTGGTTTGATAGATACGGCTGTTTTATCGGCTAAATTGAAGCAATTACTTGCCGTAAAAGCAGAAATTGCAGCCAATTCAAAAGACGTATTGTCGCAAATAAAAGTGCTTGACGAGCAAAAAAATGTTTTACTCATTGAAAAAAAGCGTGTGGAAAACCTGATTGCCGACAGTGCTGCCACTCAAAAACAATACGATGACATCATTGGAAAAATAAAAGTAATCGACCGCCAGATTGAAAGCGTAAAAGTGAAAAACAGTGCTATTTTAAGCAAATTCAATCAGGTAAACGCACAAATCGAAGAGTTGCAGTTAAATATTGATAAATGCAAGATTATCAATCCGATAAACGGTACTGTATTGCAAAAATATGTCGAAGTACACGAACTGGCAATGCCCGGCAAAGTGCTTTATAAAATTGCCGATTTAAGCACTATGGAACTAAAAGTTTATGTTTCCGGCGCACAATTTCCACACATAAAAATCGGACAAAAAACAAAAGTATATATCGACAAAAACGAAGAGGAAAACACCGAACTTGAGGGTACAATCAGCTGGATTTCATCAACGGCAGAATTTACACCCAAAATCATACAAACAAAAGAAGAAAGAGTAAAATTGGTTTATGCTGTAAAATTACTGGTAAAAAACAATGGCAGCTTAAAAATCGGTATGCCGGGGGAAGTAAGATTTGATTAGTAAAAAGATGAAAGTTTATAAAGTCAAAAGTTTAAATAAGAGGATTGTTAAATTGTTATATGGCTAAATGGCTAAATGGTTGAATGATAGAATAAATAT
>JALWNR010000746.1 GCA_027083715.1 Bacteroidales bacterium | reverse complement strand
GCATATCTTTAAGTTATTTTACAAATGGAAATATTGAATACCGGATAAATTATAAAAATGGAATTCCTTATGGTACTTGGGAAAGGTACTATATAAACGGAAAATATAATTACAAAGGCAAAAAAATTGATAAATATTTTATGGATACCCTATGGGTATATTATAAAAACGGACAATTGGAAAGGCTTTGCTATTATAAAAACGGTAAATTAGAAGGTAAGTTCTATTCTTATTACAAAGATGGTACCCGTATGAGCCAATGTTTTTATAAAAACGGAAAAATTGAAGGAACATATTACAAATATTACCCCAACGGAACACTTGCCGAAACCGGCGACTATATTAACAACAACAAAACAGGTCCTTGGAAAGCTTATTATCCAAGCGGAGAATTATACTCAGAAGGTAATTTTAAAAATAATAAATTTTCGGGTGTGTGGAAAGTTTATTATCCTAATGGAAATTTAAAACAAATAGGCGAATACATTGATGGTTTAGCAGAGGGGGCATGGATGTTTTATCAGGAAAACGGTACTATTGAAGAAACAGGAACCTATATAAAAGACAAAAAAGAAGGTAAATGGAAAATTTATAATCAAAAAGGCAAATTAATTAACAAAATTGAATATAAAAATGGTGAACCAATAAATAACTAATAACTTTGAGAATCAAATCAATCAATCAAAAATAGATGCTTAAAAAAATGATTAGCAAAACAAACTTGTCATTAATAAAAAAAATCTATATATTTGGAATAGCAAATAACCATATAAAATATGACTCAAAAACCTAAAACCAAAAATATACATGCACATCAGTTGCGACTGGCCTATAAACTTATTCAGGGTATAGACAAACAAAATTACGAATACATCTATTGTGGTAAATTTTCTAGTGCAATAACAAACAATTTACTATCACTTGCACAAACATTTTTGGAAAGAAGTGAGGATACTTCAAAATTAAAAAAGAAAATATATTTTGTAATGGTAGAATGCCTTCAAAATGTTACAAGACATCAGGATACAAACGGCGAAACTGATGATGATTCGGGTATTTTAGTATTACAAAAGCAAAATCATAAATATTATATCACAACAGGAAATATCATTGAAAACAAAAATATTGATAATTTAAAATCAACACTTGATAAAGTTAACAGCCTTTCTGCCCATGAACTTAAAAAGTATTATCAGGAAATGCTAATTACAGGTGAAATTTCTGAAAAAGGTGGAGCAGGTTTAGGGCTCATTGCTATGGCAAGAAAAACCGGTAATAAATTATTATTTGATTTTCAGGAAATTAATAATACATATTCTTATTTTTACTTGCGTACTGAAATACCTTTAAGTATTAAAACAGAAGAAACAGAACTGGATAAATGGAAATATTCATTTGAAAAAATTAAAGTACTTCATAAAACTTTATTGCGCGAAAATATATTGTTAAATTTCAACGGTGCTTTTGATCAGGATAACCTGATTAATTTGCTTTCGATAATTGATGCCCAAATGCAAGGCAGCCTGGATTTTAAAAAACGTGTATTTAAAATAATGTTTGAAATGCTGCACAATATTGTTCAGTATTCAGAAGATATTTTTAATAAAAATCCTAAAGTGGGAGAGAATGAAGGTATTTTTTTATTAGGAGCCGTTGGAAACTCTTTATCATTTACCTCCGGTAATTACTTACATAATAGTAAAATAGAGATACTGAAAGAAAAACTGGATTTTGTAAACAATTTGTCAGATAAAGAACTGCGTGATTTTTATGAAAAAGTATCTGCCTATTTTGAAAGTAATGAAATTAACAAACCGGATTTAAGTATTATTGAGATGAAATTAAGGTCAAATAACCCTTTAAATTACCTTTTTGACAAGGTGAGTAATAATCATTCGTTTTTTACTTTACAAGCCTCAATTATAAATTAAAAATTTTAAAAACTTATACTTTTTTGGCAATTAATTCAAAAGGGACATTAATTAATTTACTTAAATCTTCTCCTGCTTCCATAATGTCTTCGTCATTTTCATCATAATACCACTTAACCAAAACATCTCTGTTTTCATTATACATTTCTTTAAGGTCATTAACGATTTGCCAAACCTTTTTATGCGATATACTGTTTAAAAAATCAAAATCAAATTCTATAACTAATTTTTTACCCGTATCTTTATTTTTAATGCGTTGTATCCAATCTAAAATATGCTGATAAACCTCAAAAGCATCCTCAGGAAAAGAAGAACCCTCAATTTTACAATGCATATTAGC
>JALWNR010000745.1 GCA_027083715.1 Bacteroidales bacterium | reverse complement strand
ACGCAAATTATCACAGACTGATTTTTTGTTTTTATCCACAGATTACGCAAATTATCACAGACTGATTTTTAGATTTTCATCCACAGATTACACAAATTAATACAGATTGATTTTTTATTTTTATTTGTATCATGCTTTTTACGTGTTATTAGTTTTTATCCGGATTTTGCTGATGCGTTGTGTGGCAGGGATTGCAGCGGTAGCTTACGATATTGAAAAACTTACAAAAGCTTAGCGGAAAAAGCGACCGGAGGAAGCTCTTTTCCGCTATCTGCTTTTGTTGTTTTTCAATATCGGAACTACAAGCGGAAAGCCCGTAGCCACCCTAAAATTATTCCGGTATTTTTAGTGTTTTTTCTGTTTTCGCGATTTCTTCATTCATATGTTTTGTGTCCCAATTTAACTCTTTGGCAGCAATTTGGGCAATTTTTTCCAAAATATCTTTTCCTGGATGCCCGAGCTGCCCTAATCCGGTGCGCCGCATCAGAATATCGGGCAATGTTTTTGCCATTTCATAACGGATTGCATAAACAACCTGAGCCAAATTTTCACCATCATTGTTTAAAACAAGCTTTAAATCAGGGTTTTCGTTCATCAATGAAAAAAGTTTATCAATCTCGGTTCCGTAGCTTTTTGCCAGATACTCAATTTGTTCGGGCGTAAAATCAGTATATTGCTCTTGTTTGCTTTTTAAAAATTCTTCAAAGTTTTTGATTTCACTTCCGTAGATATACTGTTTTGCTGAAATTGATTTTTTCTTCGGCATTTTTAGGATACGAATGGCTTTGTTCACCGCTTTTTCGGCAAGCATGCGGCTGGTGGTGTATTTTCCGCCCTCGACGGTAATCAAGCCGGCAATCCCGTTCTTTTTTTCTCCGGTAATTTCGTATTTGCGCGATGAGTGATACACATCCTCGGTTTGGTCTTCGACCAAGGGACGTAAGCCCCCGTATGTATGAAGAATTTCTTCATATTTTATCTGCTTGCCAAAGGATTGATTTACTTCTTTTAGTAACTCATTGACAGCCTGCTTTGTAACCTTATAATCGTCCGGCTTGCCAATGTATTCTTTATCGGTGGTTCCTATGAGTGTGTGCTTGCGGTAGGGTACCAAAAAAAAGTGTTTTCCGTTGGGTGTGGAGCCTGAAAAAGTATATTTTTCAACAAGTTTTTTGGTGATAAAATGAATGCCTTCGGAACGTCTCAGCACTTCATCTTCGTGTTTTTCGCGTGCTTTTCCGAGCAAAATATCTGCCCACGGACCGGCACAATTAATAACCATTTTTCCTTTTACCTCAAGTTGCTTGTTGTTTAACTTATCGGTAACTTTTAGCCCTTTTATGGTTTTCCATTTTTTACCTTTTTCGATGATAAAATCATTTACCTCGGTATAATTTGCCACCGAAGCACCATATTTTACTGCCGATTTGATAAAAGCCAATGTCAGGCGTTCGGGTGAATGGCTGGAACAATCATAGTATAAATGTCCGCCTACCAATCCGTTTTTTAATGCACCGGGCACCAATTTTAGTACTTCATCGGGTGAAATACTTTTATGATTGGGCATTTTACGACTTTTGTCCCACAGCCGGTTTTTATCAAAAGAGAATAACTCGTACAGCAACATTCCAATTTTCATTTTATAATTGGGTACTTTGTCTTTTTTATAAACCGAAAAGATAAAAGGTGCCGGATGTACAAAATTAGGTGCAATATTCATCAGTACTCTCCGCTCTTTCAACGATTCGCGAACTAAACCAAATTCAAATGTAGAAAGGTAACGTAAACCGCCATGTATCATTTTTGAGGTGGCTGCCGAGGTGGCACTGCTGAAATCTGATTTTTCGAGTAGGGCAACGGATAATCCGCGCGTAGCAGCTTCGTAAGCTACTGTAGCACCGGTAATTCCTCCGCCAATAACAATTAAATCAAACTCGTGCCGCTTGTAATTTTCAATAAAACGTTCCATTATTATATTATTTATTGGTTTAATAGTTTAACTTGTCTGACCACAGGCGGATTGGTTTATTGGTTGATAGATTTCAACTTATAAACCTTCCAAGCTCTAAACCATTAAAACTTTTAATTTTCAACTTCTTTTGAGTTCCAAAATTTTAAACTTTCACTCATGGCAATTTGTACCACATTTTGTATATTTTGATTGTTGATAATTGCTTTTTTCAATTCCTTGTAATAAAAAAGCGAAGCATTTTTTGTATCATTATTTTCAAAATATTTAGAGCTTTCGCTTGAATAAATACCGGATAAATC
>JALWNR010000744.1 GCA_027083715.1 Bacteroidales bacterium | reverse complement strand
CGTTCCCCACGGGTCATCGTAAATGAGTGATCAGGTAATGCCGCAAAGTCTTCATTTTGAACCACGTGAAAATAAATCTCAACGGGTGCATCAGATAAAAGGACAGGTGGTTTATCAATATGAGAACGGTTAATTACACTGTTGACGGTTAAACCAAACCAGACCGCTACTATAGCAACAACAAAGCCTTTTTTTGTAAAGTTAAAAAATAATACCACAAGGGCCAGAATCCAGGCTGAATTAGCCAGAGCGCCCATGTTTTCCGACCAGTTTTTTGTCATTATGGTATGTTCCATTAGTGCATGAGCCTGGGTTGGAATGGAGTTCAGATAGTAGGCATAAGAAGAAATTATCAATAAAATTACAGCAACAATAATTCTTACCAGTAATTCTTTTGGACTGTCTGTAATACGCTTGATTATTGCTAACATTACTTATCTCCCATAATTTTGTTATAGACCCAGTCAAGATAATTCGGATATTTATAATCACTTTGTTTTCTGTTTAGATAGTTCTCAGAATAGACTGGATTTGCTTTTGACGACTGTAATTGTGCCAGACGCTCGTAATATTCATAAGCGAACATGGCCGAATAACTGGAGGGCATCACTTCTCTGACAATATTATTATTGTCAATAATAATAACAATAGGCAATGAAGTAATGGTGACATGTTGATACTGATCGCCAAAAGCAACTTCTGCCAGCCATTTTTGAGTGGTTTTATAAAAAGAATTATCGACAGAACTGTCCACACCGCCAAAAAGATGCAGATCATAGCATTTACTGCCACAGCCTTTGGCAAATCCACCAGGCCCAAGAGCCGGGCCATCAGGTGGTGTCGCATTAACGTACACAACACGAGTTTTATCATGATCGATCCAGGAATATATTTTATTCAGGAAGCGCCCCTGACTCTCATGATAACGTCGATGTGCAGAAGGATTGTTCCGGCTCAGAACATTGTTTATGGTACCTATAAATAGAAATGTCCACTTATTATTATTGTCTGTAAGATCGGCCTGTTTAAGTTTGTAATAAGGGATCTGGTAAATACCTCTGCGGGACAGTTCAAACTCATACAATGGGATATTGTCTGGAAATTTTCTGGGTGTAACCGGACGCTCTTTGGGGGTATGTGAAATACCTTTTATAGCTCTGTCATTATATTCCAGGAAAAAAGCATACAAAGCCAGACTGATAACAACAGCCAGACTTGCGAAACCCAAAAGCTGATTTATTCTGTAATTAATTTTCATCCAATCCTCATAAATTTTAGTTTTGTACCTGACTGGTCACTCAACCAACAGGATAAGTTGCTATAAACTATTATGCAGAAAATTTTTAAATAATCAGATTAGGCAAGCTTGCGTAAATGACCAACATTTAAAAACATTGGTTTACCCATAAAATGACAGATGTTTGAAACTTATATGATGTGTCAACACTTTTCCGGACAGTTATTTTTACAGCCTTGTATTTTAATTGACCTTAAAATATCAATATGCTCTGACATTTCCAGTGCATCATCCACCTCAAAACCCAAATAACGCACGGTGCTTTCTATTTTGGCATGTCCCAGCAATAGTTGAATAGCCCGAATATTTTTTGTTTTCCGGTAGATAAGAGAGACTTTTGTTCGTCGCAATGAATGAGTACCATAGTCATAGGGATCAAGCCCGATATCAGAAACCCATTTTTTTACTATCCTTGCATATTGTCTGGTTGAAAGATGTTCAGAATTTTTAAAACGACTTTTAAATAAATAATCACTATCCCCCAGATTTGCCTGTTTTATTAATTTTTCTGCAGCATCTCTGGTTTGCTCTGTGATTTCAAACTGAACACTTCGTCCGGTTTTTTGTTGAATAATCATGGCTCTTTTATTGATATGTGAACCATGGCTAATGTCTGAAACTTTGAGTTTTACAAGATCACAAGCACGTAATTTACTATCGATAGCCATATTGAATAAAGCAAGTTCCAGGGTATTTTGGCTGATTTGTAATCGCGCACGTATGCTCCATATTTCTTTTAACTTCAAGGCTGGCTTTTGCCCGGTTAATTTTCCTTTGTTCCATGGAATAGGCTTATTCATGGTATTGTTAAGGGTATTCATAATCAACCTCTCTTTTTAGGGCTGTATATAATTTATCGGCATTTTTTATTATTTGATAAATTTGAATTGATTGATGTACCTTTTGTGGTACAATTACTTTATGATTCAAACCAAACCACTCTTGTCTGTTACTTTTTTTAGAACACAATCAGGG
>JALWNR010000743.1 GCA_027083715.1 Bacteroidales bacterium | reverse complement strand
TGTCCAGTGCTCAGTTGGGTCTGTGCCGATATAGATACAATCATCTGCCATAAAACCAAAAAAAGCAGGAGCATTGGCATTTGTGGCAGCTTTATGCCAATTATTTATTAAAGCATCAATCGTTTCAAAATCCCTGTTTTGAGCAAAGCTTATTGTATCAACAAATACAAAGCTCAAAAAAACGAATAAAATTCTCATACTAATTTTCTTTTTTCTTTTTTTTAGATTTTTTATTATTACCTTTAATATCATCCGGTTTGTCTTCAATATAAACTGTTTTTCCAAAATCCATTAAAGAAAAATTAACATAACGTTTGGGATTTTCATGCATGTCGCGTAATAGGCGATTCAAGTGATAAGTTGCATTTTCAATATTCATATATAAAGTATCGTTATGCAAGAGTTGCGAAATAGTACCATTCCCTTTGTTTACAGTAGCTAAAATTTCATTAAATTGCAACAAAGCCGTATCTACTTGCATTAAAGTATGAGCAATATCAGCCTTAGCCAAGGAATCACTAATTGCCGAAAAATTTTCAATTATATTTGAAATTTCGTCTTTATTATCTTTCAAAGCAGAGCTTATGGAATCTACATTACTTAAAATATGAACAATCCGAGTACTTTCGGAAGACATTAGTGTGTCAACTACTTTAGTAGAGTTTTCTAAATTAGCAACTGTATTTTTTAGGCTGGCAAAAGTTCTACGTAAATTTTCCTGTGTATTTTCATTAAAAACAGCCCGAAACATAACAATTGCCGAATCAATGGAACCAATTAAACTTTCTGCTTTTTTCTTTAAAGGCAGAATTTCCATATTTACTTGTTCCATTAAATCTCCTTCAACTGTTCCCGGTAATGTATCTCCATCTTTATAGTATTTTTTTCCGGTGCCATATAATATCCGAATTGCTTTGGTACCCATTAAATCAGTACTGTATATTTGAGCAACCGCTCCTTTACGTACTTTAAATTTTGAGTTTATCATTATTTGAGCTACCAGATACTCTGATGTATCCTGATATAATTTTATATCTATTACTTGCCCGATTTTATATCCATTAATCATTACGGAACTTGATGGTGTAAGTCCACCAATTTCCTTATAAACAACATAATAGTAATTATCTTTATTAAAGATATCTTTACCCCGCAAATAACTGATTCCCCAAATAAAAACGATAATGGCAAATACTACCAATATCCCGATTTTAATAATGCCTGATCTGCTCATAAATGTATTTTTGACAAATTTACATTAAAAAATTTAATTAATGTTCTTCTCATTTTGCACCTTACCTTCTGCCAGTTTCTTTTAATGCTTGGTCTAATGGTATTCTCTTACCATTTTTGAAAGAAACTACAAATGCATCAGGTATTTTTTTTCTAACTTCGGTTTGAATTTTCAAGACTTCGCTAAAACTATCAGTTGCACCGTAATAATATTTATAAATTCCTTTATAATTAATTTCTTTTATATTTTTTAAACCTTTAAATTCTGAAGAACCGGCAGGAATACGGTTTATTGAAGACTTTATTTGTACCCTAAAAATAATGCCTGTTTCCGTTTTGGTATAATTAGCTGTATTTACCGAAATATTTTGTTTTTTTGTATTCGATTTTTGTACACTAACCGGCACGTATTTACTGTTTTTTTCTATCAGGTTTTTATAATCTCTAAAAGCTCTGAATATTGCCGAGGCAATAATGGATTGTCCATAATCTGTCATTAAATATTTTTCTTCCGTAGGGTTGCTGATAAATCCGGTTTCTACCAATATAGCAGGCATAGTTGCATTCCACAACACCACTAATCCTGCTTGGCGCACCCCACGATCTTTTCTTCCTGCACGCGTTCTGAATTGATCTTGTACAATTTTTGCCAACAGTAGGCTCTGCTCTAAATGAGCATTTTGTAATAAAGAAAGCGTTATATACGACTCCGGCGAATTCGGATCAAAACCTTTATAATTTTTTTTGTATTATTTTTCTTTCAATATCACATAGTTTTCAAGTTGTGCAACTTCCAAATTTTCATCACTTTTATCCACTCCCATAACATAGGTTGAAGTACCGGTATAACTCGATTTTTCATTTGAATTTACATGAATGGAAATAAATACTTGAGCATTGTTTTTATTGGCAATTTCAGCTCTTTTAAACAATTCAACAAAAACATCGGTTTTGCGTGTGTAAATTACTTTAACTCCTTTAAGCTTTGTTTGAATATAATTTCCAAGTTTTAAAGCAATTTTTAAGCTTATATCCTTTTCGTATGCTTTTTTGCCAATTGCCCCGGGATCTTTCCCTCCATGTCCCGCATCAATTACCACTGTATTGATTTTGTATTGTGCATTCAGCGAAACATCCCAAACGCATACAAAAAAAATGATAAATGCAAATATCTGGAAATAAATAAAATAGCGTTTAATAAGCCACATAAAATAATCTTTTCCATTAAAAAACGTTAAATTTAATATCTAAATTTAGATAATGTATTATTTTCGCATTTTTTCTTATATTTTTGAATGCAGAAAATATTTTGTTTATTACAAATATAGTACTAAGAATATTGTTTAAAAAATCAAACATAAAACTTTTTGTTTTTATTTGTTTTGCAGTGATTTCGCAAAGCACTTTAGCCCAAAATCAAGATAGTTTACCGGCAGTAAAAGATTCTATTGGTGTAGATTCGTTAAAACTTATTGAAAATAGCGATAAAGCAATAGAAGCACCTATTAAATATGGAGCAAAAGACTCCATGAAGGTTTCGCTGAAAACCAAAATGATTTATATGTATGGCGATGCAAAAGTGGGAATGGAAGAAATGAATTTGGATGCCGGTTTTATCAGGGTAAATATGGACTCAAACTATATTTATGCAAAACCATTTATAAGTGAAACAGGCGAAGAAATAGGAGTTCCAAAATTCAAACAAGGAAGTGAAAATTATGATGTGGACTCTTTAAAATATAATTTACAAACCAAAAAAGGTGTTGTTTACGGAGTAATTACGGAACAAGCAGGCGGATATTTGCATGGAACCAAAACTAAAATCCAACCCAATAAAGAAGTGCATATTTTAGATGGTAAATTTACTACTTGTGATGCAAAACATCCACATTTTTATATAGAATTAACCAAAGCAAAAGTAATACCCGATAAAAGAATTGTTACCGGTCCTTTTTATTTTGTTTTGGCTGATGTTCCTATTCCGGTAGGGTTGCCTTTTGGTTTATTTCCAAATCAAAAAGAAAATCAGTCGGGTATTTTAATGCCCTCATACGGAGAAGAAGTAAGACGCGGGTTTTATCTTAAAAACGGAGGTTATTATTGGGCGATAAATGATTATGTTGATGCAGCCATTACGGGAGAAATATATACCAATGGAAGCTGGGGGTTAAATCTGGTATCTAAATATAAAAGACGCTATAAGTTTAGTGGAAATATGAACCTGACTTATCAGAATCTGGTAGAATCGGAAAAAGGTTTGCCCGATTATTCACAAAGCACCCAATTTAGAGTTGTTTTAAATTACAACCGAGATAATAAAGCAAACCCAACATCTACTTTTAGAACCGCACTAAATTTTAGTTCCTCTAAGTTTAATCGATATAATTCATACAATCCGAATAATTTTGCCAATAATAATACCAATTCAAGTATTGCCTATACAAAAAACTGGCCTGGTAAACCGTTTAATTTTTCGGCTAACTTAAATATGACTCAAAATTTGAGCACAAAAAATATCAGCATGCAATTGCCCACACTCACATTTATTGTAAATAAACAATTTCCGTTTAAGAAAAAAATACCCATGGGTAAAAAAAAGTGGTATGAAGACATCAGTGTTGGATTTGACGCAAATTTGAAAAACACTTTAGATATAGGCGACTCTTTATTGTTTACCAACGAAGCACTAGAACGTATGAACAATGGGTTACAATACAATATCCCTGTCGGTGTGAGTATTAAACTATTAAAATACATTATTTTTTCTCCATCGTTAAGTTACAAAGGCAGGGTATATTCAAAATATACCGAACAAAATTGGCATGAGCCAATAATAGTTGGAGAAGATACGATACAAGAAGCCGGATTTTACATGGACACACTCAAAGGAATAAATCATTTGGTAGATTTTAGTGCATCAGCCGGTTTTAGCACAACACTTTATGGAATGTTGGAATTTAAAAAAGGGAAAATAGCTGCCATAAGACATGTTATAAAACCCACAGCATCTATCAGTTTTCGTCCTGATTTTGGAAAAGAGTTTTGGGGATACTACCAAACTGACTCCAGCTATTATAAATATGATGCAGATTCCAATTTAGTTTATTATAAAATGTATTCGCCATACAGTATTGGTATGTTTGGTGTTCCGGCAGCCGGAGAGTCGGGTGTTATTTCATTAGGTTTAAGCAACAATCTAGAAATGAAAGTACATTCGAAAGACACTTCCGAGCAATTTAAAAAAATTGTTTTACTTGAAAATTTACGTTTAGGAACTAGTTATAATATTGCTGCCGACAGTTTGAATTGGGCACCAATGTCAATTGCTGCTACTACAAAATTATTCAAAAAACTAAGTGTACAATATACCGGAGCTGTTGAATGGTATAAAAGAGATACATTGGGGAATTTTATTGATGAAGCTTATTTAAAGGATTTTAAAGGCTTTGGACATATGACATATAGCAGTATATCACTTAGCGGAAAAATAACTTCTGATTTATTTAAAAAGAAAGAGAGTCAATCAGGAAAAACAGCTGGAAATAAATCTACCGGAAGAAACAAAAAAGGAAATGGCAAACAGGTAACAAATAATAAAACAGGAACCGATAATTATTTTAACTTTTCTGCCCCATGGAACATGAATATACGTTATACTTTTAAATATGCATCTGTATATAATAAAGATATTCAGGACTTTAAGCCTACATTTACTCAAAACGTCAATACCAATATGAGTTTAACCCTAAACGATAAATGGCGAATAGGAGCACGTGTTGACTATGATATCCAAAAAAGAGAACTTTCATACTGGTCAATGAATTTTTACAGAGATTTGCATTGCTGGGAGATGAGTTTTAACTTTGTTCCTTTTGGAACTTATCAAAGTTATATGTTCCGTATTAATATAAAATCATCAATTTTTCAAGGCTTGGAATGGAAAAAACAGCAAAGCTGGCGTGACAATATTGATTTTGGAGCTTTGTAAATTCGTCAAGTTAATAGGTTCAGTTTAAAAATTAAAGAGTAGAGGAGCTTTTTAGTACATTAAAAAACAGAAGCTAATCCAATAAGTAAAAAATGAAAAAAAATATACTATTATTCGTATCCTTGCTAATCTCTTTATTCCTTGCTCAGGCACAAACTAAGGATGGAATACGAATTGCATTACTTAAATACGCCGGAGGTGGCGACTGGTATGCTAACCCTACATCTTTACCTAATCTGATAAAATTTTGCAATAAAGAACTTAAAACCAATATTCGGTTTCCTGATGTTACTGTTGAACCGGGCAGCAAAGAAATTTACAATTATCCTTTTGTTCACATGACCGGACATGGAAATGTAATTTTTTCAGAACAGGAAGCTGAAAATTTAAGAAATTATTTGATTGCAGGCGGTTTTTTACATATCGATGATAATTACGGTTTAGACAAATACGCAAGACGCGAAATGAAAAAAGTTTTTCCAGAACTTGAATTTATTGAACTTCCCTTTTCACATCCTATTTATCATCAAAAATATAATTTCCCGGGTGGATTACCCAAAATCCATGAGCATGATGGGAAACCACCTCAAGGTTTCGGCTTAATTTACAAAGGCAGATTAGTTTGTTTTTATACTTACGAGTGTGATTTAGGCGATGGTTGGGAAGATACAGAAGTGCACCATGACTCACAAGAAAAACATCTCCAAGCACTAAAAATGGGTGCCAACATTATTAGCTATTGTTTTAGTGAATAAAAAGTTAAGTTTTTGATTTATTGATTAGTGAAAAGATTATTGATCAAAAACGAAGAATTATTTTTAAAAATTATTTAAACTTATTATTATAATTAAAAAAAAAGTTGTAATATTGCAGCCTGATTTTTGAAAGCTAATAATTTAATATAGAAGAGCATGGACTTAATGAAAGTTGTTGAAGACGAATTTAACGCAAAAAATGAATTTCCTGCATTTGATGCCGGTGATACGATTACAGTTCACTACAAAATCAAAGAGGGAAACAAAGAAAGAATTCAGCAGTTTAGAGGCGTAGTACTTCAAAGAAGAGGAACCGGAATTACAGAAACTTTTACAGTTCGTAAAATGTCGGGCAGTATTGGTGTTGAAAGAATTTTTCCTGTAAACTCACCATTTATTGAAAAAATAGACTTAAACAAAAAAGGAAAAGTTAGAAGAGCAAGAATCTTTTATTTCCGAGGACTTACAGGTAAAAAAGCAAGAATTAAAGAAAAAAGATTTTAAGCTTATTGCTAAAAATTATAGAAAGCTGTCTGTTATCGGGCAGCTTTTTTTATTTAATTATAAATTCCACCCTACGATTTAAAGATCTCCCATAAGATGTTGTATTCGAGGCAATTGGACGCTTTTCGCCATATCCGTGTACTGAAATACGATTTGAGTTTATTCCTTTGGAAACCAGATATTTCTTAACCGACTTGGTTCTGCGTAGAGACAAATCTAAATTATAATCTATTTCTCCCATATTGTCTGTATAACCTAAAAGAGTAATTTTTACGTCATGATTCTCTTTTAAAAAATCGACCAGAACATCCAAAACGGATTTACTTAATTCATTTAATCGATCAGAACCGGTTTTAAAATTAACATTTTTAAGGATTATCCGTTTATTTTTGTCAATTTTTTGAACTTTAAAATCAACCGTTGTAGGTGGGTCATATTTTTCATCTTCGGGGTTAATGTAAATAGAATTAAAGAAAAAACCTTTCTTTTTTGCAGTCATAATAAATTCATCTCCTTTATTCACTGGTACTGCTACAGCATAATTACCCGAATTATCATCTACAAAACCTTCGGTTAGTTCATCAGTTGTGATATTTACCAATTCAACTTTTGCTTTCTTAATGGTTTTTCCTTCTTCATCATATAATTTTCCTTTTACAAAAAGTACTCTTTGAGGTCGTGCTTTTTCATACAGTGTAGCAATATAAATATCCCAATCGCCTGTTTCATTTAAAGCCCTTGATGAAAAAAATATATTTTTACCGTTTGCACTGACCATTAAACCCAATTCATCATTTTCTGTATTAATGGGATAACCTAAATTTTTAGGTCCTGTCCATTGTCCGTGCCCTAAATATTGTGAGTAGAAAATATCAAACCCTCCTAAACCAAAGATTCCATTAGTTGAAAAATACAAAGTTTGACTATCGGAGTGTATAAATGGTGTTTTTTCATCGCCTGCCGTATTAATTACCGGTCCTAAATTTTGTGCCTTTCCCCAATTACCATTTTCATCCAGCACTGTCTTATAAATATCTAAACCTCCATAACCTCCCTCTCGTGCACTCGAAAAATAAAGTGTCTTTCCATCAGCTGTGATTGATGGCATTCCTTCAAAAGTGCTTATACTATTAACATTAGCACCTAAGCGCTTTAAAGCTGTCCATTTTCCATTTTTTCTATCCGAAGAAAAAATATCACAGTTTTTATACGAAGTATAATCTGCCCGTTCAAACTCGCAGATGGTAATAAAAATATGATTATTATCGATAGTAATTGTTGCTCCTCCCTGATTTCTCCCATCGTTAAAAGGTGCCTCCATAGGACGACCGCGAGAAAAGACAAAGCCCGAAGAATCTTCCCATAATCGAATACTTAAATTAAGCTTTTCTTCGGATTTTTCATGTGCAGTGTTTGCAAATCTAATGGTACGACGCGAAAATATCATAAGTTCTTCATCAGGCGAAATTAAAGGCAGATACTCATCTCTATCGGTACAAATATCGGCTAATGGTTTTGGATTAAAAGGCACCGGATTATTAATCAATTCAAGATAATAATCTACATTTTTTACCATTTTTCTGGCTTTATTTACCAGTTTTGAATTTTCTTTATTATGATCCAAAAACTGATGTAAAAAAAGCCCTGATTTTTCAAATTTTCGTTGCTGATAATAATAATCACCGAGGTAATAAGACGAAACGTAATAATTAAATGATGGACAAAGACTATTTACTTTTAAAAAATACTCTTCCGCTTCTTTAAAATATACTTTTCTGCGTTGATTATCTTTTGATGTTTTAAGTGCAAGCTGATAATTAATTTCACCCAATTTATAATATGCATCGGCAAAGTCAGGTGCAATTTTAACTGCTTCTTTCAATAATATTTGTGTTTCCTTTTGTTTATAATCAGGATTTTCAATAGCTTGTTTGTATAAATTCAGGGCTACTTTATTTTTAATTTCTTTGCAATCTCCGCGTTGAGAAAATACAGGAGCAGAAAAAACAAACAGAATTACACATAGTAAAAAACATTGTTTTTTCCGCAAGCTAGCGATATATACATCAAATTGTTTATCAACCATTAACAATATATAAATTACAAATTATCTGCCTTATTATCAGCACTATTTTTCATATTTTCAGTCTTCTGCTTTGCTTTATCAATTACAGCATTAGCTTTTTTATCTGCTTCTTCGTTTAATTTGTCTGCTTTCTGTTGAGCTTCTTTGTGCAACTGCTGTGCTTTTTTATCTGCTTCGGCTTTTACTTTATCAGCTGACTTTTTTGCCTCTTTATTTAATTTTTCTGCTGCTTTTTTTGCAGCTGCTTTTGATATTGGGTTATTTGCTTTTGCAATAAGCTCTTTGCCTTGCTTATCAGCTTCGGCTATAATTTTTTGAGCTTGTTTATCGGCTTCGGTTTTTAATTGTTCGCCTTTTTTATCGGCTTCGGCAATTAATTTTTTACCTGCTTCATCAGCTTCTTGTCTTATTTTATCAGCCTCTGTCTCAGCTTTGGCAATTATCTTTTGGGCTTCTTCATCGGCTTTTTCAATGGCTTTTTTTGCTTCATCTCCGGCAGCATCTTTTACCACTTCTTTTACACCTCCATCTTTGCTTCCTGCCAGTTTTACCCTAGGATTATCTACGGTTCCCACCACTACGGCATTGAGTTTTATTTCATCACCCAATTTTATGTCCTTTCCTGTTTTTGCCAATAAATTATCAGCAAACTGTGTTACTCCTGCTCCTAAATCGGCTTTTGCTATAGCAAAATTTAAATCATAATTAAGATTTCCTTCCAAACTTTGCGTTCCACCAAATTCCATTTTCGATTTACCCAGCTTCATGGTGGTAGGCTCCACTTTTATGTTTCCGTTTTCTATTTCAAATTTCACATCCACATCCTTTAAAGCCGGATTTGCCAGTTTGTCCCATTTTGTGAGTTGAGCCAATGTATTAAACGTTTTTACATCTTTCAATGCAATATTTTTTGATTGAAAACGCCCTTTTCCGTTCATGGTTTTATAGACTGGATTTAAATAATAATCCAAATCTGTTGTAAAATTCATATCCATAGTAAAATCGCCCTGTGCTTTCTTAGCTATAGGAGCCAAACGCTGTACCGTATTAAATGTTTCAAAAGTAGCCGGTAAATCCAAATTTTTAACACTCATATCATAGCCAATTTTTGGATTTAAAGTATCTTTTGAGTCATAATATCCATCCATTGCTACGCTGCCTTCCAGCATATTCATTTTCACTCCTCTAAAAATCATTTTACTGTTTTTCAGCAATATATCACCTTTTAAATTACTAATGGTAAGATTATCGTAAATAATCTGTTTCATATCTGATTTCAGCAAAAAGTCAATGTTTCCGGGTATGGCAAAAG
>JALWNR010000742.1 GCA_027083715.1 Bacteroidales bacterium | reverse complement strand
AAACCTACTCACCGTATCAAGTGATACGCCTGCGTTGCTTTTTTCTGCGCTACACCAATACTGACGCACATTTTGGATTATCGTTACAAACATACCTGCAGATTTAAGGTTATATACTATTTCAGTCCAATTTTTTTTACTTTTAAAATTAAGAAGCTACAGATTATACCAATAACGATGATTATTATTTGAAGGTAAATATCCTCAACAAACCATATTTCGGCAACAGAAATAGAAATCCAAAGTTGAATAATAACAAACAATTTTAACTTTAAGGGTATTCTCTCTTTTTTACTAAACTCATGAATGATTCGAGCAAACAGCTTTTTACTCATTAACCAATTATACATTTTATCTGAGCTTTTAAAAAAGAAAAATGCGGTTAACAATATAAACGGAGTGCCGGGAATACCCGGCATAATCACACCAATATATGCCAAAACTAAAGAAAAAAGCCCCAGCACAAAATAAAGTCTTTTTTTCAACAACTGCTTTTTATCATCCATTATAAAAAAACTTTGTTATTTACTTTGTGTTATATCAAGCATGTTTTATCCACACTAAACCATGAAAATTCGACCGACAGCTTCATTAAAATTTTTAATCGTAATTAAAGCCTTTATCTTAACAAAATACTAGTATTCAATGCCTTGAATTAGTTTCGCAAATAAATTATCAACAGCACCTGCCTCCTCAATATTGACAAGCTCAATTTCTATTGCATATTTACTTTCCAATTCATTAAACAGCTTATTATATGCTTTGTTCAACTGTTTAAAAACTTCAATTGATTCATGTGCTTCAAGCAATTTTCTGTTTTTTATCCTATTGAATAACAATTTAGGACTAGCCTGTAAAAAGTAAAGCTCATCAGGTAAAGAAACTTTAAAAATTAGTTTTAAGTTTTCTGTGTCGTACTTTTTTTCCAGATAAAACCGTTTGTATATAAAATGAATCAGAGAAGAAGTATATCCTTTTTTTATATCAACCGAATTTGAGGGCAACAAATTTGATAAATAGCTTAGTTCACTTTCGTATTTTTTATCTAACCGATCCAAAACACTTTGCTCAATAGAACCGGGATATAGTTTTTCGGCATAAAAACGTGCATAAACTCCGGTATCAATTAAAGGGTGTCGTTCACAAAAAACAGTTTCAACAGCATCTTGCCTAATTAAAGCCAATATCTTTCCATAAAGTAACATTGAAGCAAAAAGAGCCACCGCTTTTAACTGAGGGATATTCTGAATATCAGCATTGTAATTCAAACTATTTACAAATAAAGCTACCCGATATAAATCTTTATCGATTTTCAATTGTTGGATATTTATATGAGGTATGTTAATTATGCGACAAGCAGCCGGTTTGGCACTGTCTTTTATTCTGTTAAGAAAAGTTGTTTTACCCGAACCATCTAAACCGGTTATTAAAATAACTTTCATGAGTTTATTTTTTATTATTAAAAATTATCTTTTAGCCTGTTCTGCTATTGCAGAAGAACATCCACAAATATTATGACTTACTCTTATACCGGCAAAAAGAAACATGCCTTTGTGTGTCTCTTATTAAACATGCTTATTTCATGAGTTTAAAAATTTTTATTTGAAATATTGGTAATGATATTAAAGGCCTCATTTACAAGTGCATTAACAGTTTTAGAAGCATCCAGACGGTAAAGGTTTTTAAAATTAAAGTTTTCCCATTCTTTAATTACATTTTTTTGAAAAGATACAAACGATACTTTATCAGCAGATACAGACAAACCGCATTCATATCTCGAAAAAATTTTTTTTCTTAAAACTATTTTATCCGGAGATAAACAAAGTTTAATAACTAAATCCGGTACCGGAAAAATTTTTTCAACATCTTTTACCAAATTTGGATGTGCTCCTAATGCAAGCTCTGTTGCAGCATATTTATAAAAATAACTATCTGCCAGAATAATTTCTTTTTCTGATAAAATTGCTTTATCAATGGAGTATTTTAAAGCATGAGCCAAAAAAAGAAAACGTGAATCAGGGCTTAAGCCACACAAAAAAGAATCAATCTCTTTTTTAGATTTAAAGGGCAAAGATTGGATATCGCTATTTAGCAGATCCCAAATATTTGCAATGTAACAGGAATTTAAGCGTACGGATAAATGACTAATTAAAGTACTTTTCCCTATTCCGTCAATTCCGGTTATACAAATTATTTTTTTCATGTGTTTATTTTTTACTATTTTTAATTGCCACATAGCCTGTTCCGCTACTGCGGAAGAACCGCATGATGAAAATAA
>JALWNR010000741.1 GCA_027083715.1 Bacteroidales bacterium | reverse complement strand
GAAAAACATATTGTTGATAAATATATTTATCTTGTCAAGAAGCATATTCTGTTTAAAAACAGCGATCAGAAAATAAGCAACAGAAATAATAATTGAGTTAATAAATAGAGGGATAAGGCGTATTCTTAATGGAATAGCAACTATTAGAATAACAAGTATTCCGGTATAATAATTTGAATAGCTCATTTCGTCTGGAAGACTGTAAGAAATCATTAATAAAACAGATATACTGTAAATAAGGTTTAAGAGTGAAGCAATAAGTTGAAAATTATGAATAAATAGTTTTTTATAAAAAAAAGAAAGGATGAGAATTAGAGTCATTGTACTTAAAGCAAAGGTGCGCAAGTACCAAAATTTTATGTATGAATGAGGCGCAGATAAATAATCCAAATAAAAATATGCAATACTGGCAAATATCAATATGATTGAGGTTATTCGAAAAAGAAAAACAGAACGTATATTATAATAAATGCTGAATTCTTTTTTTTCAGAGTTTGTTAGTTTGGGTATAAGCCAATCTGCTTCCATAGTGATTTAAGACGTTAATAATAAAAAACAATTTAGAGGCTCTTTGTTCATTACAAATCTAAAAAAAAATAAACGAAAAAGATATCTATGAATCAATTAATTAATAAAAAAACATTCAAGTCTGATAATTTTCTATTAAATTTGGCTACATGTTATCGGTAACTTTTATTGTAAACTTTTAATTTAAATCTAATGAAAACTAAAACTATTTTGGTAGCTACACTTTTTATGTATTTATCAGTTATGCAATTAATTGCACAAGAAACACGTTTTTTTATGCCAGTAGAAATTAAAAAGGCTTATGACAATGAAACCCGTTCGTATGATGGAAAACCGGGTATTAAATATTGGCAAAATACGGTTGATTACAAGATAGACGTGAATGTAAACATTGAAAAAAAATATTTGGAAGGTAAAGAAGATATTACGTACTACAATAATAGTCCGGATGATTTAAATTCCATAATACTAAGATTGTATTATGATGTTTATAAAAAAGGAAACATTAGAGGTATTCCTATTAAAAAAGAAGACGTAAGCGATGGGGTTGAACTTAGATCAATAGTAATAAATGGAGACAGTATTGATTTGGATAATCGTAAAATTGTTAGACGCTATGGTACCAATATGTCGATACGTTTGAATGACTTGCTTAAATCAGGTGAAAAATTAAATCTGAAAATTGCTTGGAAGCAAGGTATTCCAAATACTAATCGTCGTTCGGGAGTTTATGACAGTACTACCTTTTTTATCGGGCAATGGTATCCGCAAGTTGCCGTATATGATGATTTATTTGGCTGGGACAGAATTAATTTTGATTTTAATACTGAATTTTACAATAATCTGGCAAATTTTGATGTTAAAATAAGTTTACCCAAAGATTTTGTAGTTTGGGCAACGGGTACTTTTAAAAATGCAAAAAATGTTTTGCCCGATAACATTTATACAAAGTATGAAAAAGCAAAACAATCAGAAGATGTTGTACACATTATTAATGCAGATGACTTAAAATCAGGATTTAAAACATTGAATAATACGTGGCATTATATTGCGCATGAAGTTTCTGATTTTGGTTTTGGTTTGAGTAATCATTATTGTTGGGATGCGGTTTCTGTACCTATTCAAAACAGGAAAGTGCTTGTTAGTTCTGCTTATCCTAGTTTACAGGCAGATAAATATAAAAATCATGCAGAAATGCAAAAAAAAGTAATTACTCATTTTTCCGGTGATTTTCCTGGTGTCCCATATCCTTATGAAGCATTTACAACTTTTATAGGCTTAAGAGGAGGTGGGATGGAATATCCTATGCTGGCAAATAATGCAAGCCAAAGCACAGGTTTAGCTATACATGAAATGTATCATACCTATTTTCCTATGTATGTGCGAATTAATGAGCATCGTTGGGCATGGATGGACGAAGGTTGGGCTGAATATGGAACAACAATTGTGAATAATCGTTATTTTAGGGATAAAAAGGGTTTTGAGAATGTATTTTCAGGGGAGAATGTTAGTAATTACGGCTTATTAGGGACTGTTGAAGATTTACCTTTAATTGTTTCCTCTCAATTTATGGATGATAATAATTACGGATATGCCAGTTATCCTTTACCTGCAAATGTTTATGGTATTTTGCATCAGTATCTTGGCGAAGAGCTTTTTTTGAAATGCTATCGTGAATACATACGTCGATGGGCAAAAAAATCACCTTCACCTTATGATTTTTTCTATACTTTTGAAAATGTATCAGGACAA
>JALWNR010000740.1 GCA_027083715.1 Bacteroidales bacterium | reverse complement strand
TGAATGGACTTTACTTAGCATAATTTTATATTCCGTAGCCAGTTTATATTGCTCTTCGTCACCGCTTACCGCAGCATTATAGGCTGCTTCATTATACTTTTGATAAAGAGGAATTACCTTTTGCTCATATTGGGCAACAAATTCTTTAAACTCTCGGTTGATTTTTTCAATTTCCGTTTCGGCACAACCGCTGAAAAATAATAAAACAAATGTTATTACAATAGGAATATTTTTGTAATTTGGATTTAATTTATGTACCATCATTAGCGTTTTAGGTTAGAAAATAGTACATTAAATTTAAGGAAAATTTAATGAATTTCAAAATTTATAAAAGGCTTTATTTATTTCAAAAAAATATTCGGTTTCCAAAATTTCCTTGCTTTCAACTTTTGGAAAGTTTAATGAACTAATTATCTTTGCATCTTGTTTTTTAATAAACAAGTACGCTTTTATATGAATGCGTATTGTTCACAATATTTTTAAAAGAAGAATTGATGGAAAAAGCGGTTATTCAAAATTTGAAAGATTTTGTTGGTAAAAAGGTAACAATTAACGGATGGTTAACCAATAAAAGAAGCGGAAAAGGCTTGGAGTTTTTGATTATTCGTGATGGTAGCGGATTTTTACAATGCGTAGTGAGCCTTGATGAGGTAGGTGATGAAATTTTTCAACGGGCTAAAACTTTAAGTCAGGAAAGTTCGATTGAGATTACCGGTTTGATTGTTGAAGATGAACGCCAAATTGGTGGTTTTGAAATGCAAGTAACAGAATTAAAATTAATTAGTTTTTCTAATGCCTATCCAATTACCAATAAGCCACATGGTGTAGAGTTTTTAATGGATAATCGTCATTTGTGGTTACGTTCGCGTCGTCAATGGGCAATTATGCGTGTACGAAACCGTTTAATTTTTGCTATTCACAATTTTTTTCAAAAAGAGGGTTTCGTACAAATGGATGCTCCTATTTTTACAGGCAATGCCGTTGAAGGAACCACCACTTTGTTTGGTACTGAATTTTATGACGAAACCGCTTATTTAACCCAATCAGGTCAGTTATACGGTGAGGCAATGGCAATGGCAATGGGCAAAATTTATACTTTTGGACCTACTTTTCGTGCCGAAAAATCAAAAACACGACGTCATTTATCTGAATTTTGGATGATTGAACCTGAAATGGCATATTATAACAATGATATGAATATGGATTTAATCGAAAAATTCATAAAATATATTGTAAAAACTGTTAAAGACCAAAGTACTTTTGAATTTTCCATATTAGAACGCGATGCTTCAATTTTTGATAAAATTGCTAATGAGAAATTTCCGCGTTTAACTTATGATCAGGCTGTTAGAATACTTCGTGGCGAAGAAAAAGTAAATGGTAAAACCACTATTGAAACCTTAGAAAATGATTTAAAAGAGCTACTGCGAAAAATTGAGGAAAATCATCAGATTATTGGAGATGCCGAAAAAGAAATAAAAGCCGGTGTGAAAAAAGGAAAACGAAATTATCTACAAAATAAAATTGACACGCTGAAAAATGAAATAAAAGATTTGGAAGAACGTAAACGTGTTATTCCTCAATGGGTTGAATCTGCCAAAAACTTTAAATACGGTAATGATTTAGGTGGCTCTGATGAGACTGTTTTAACACGTATGTTTGACTTACCTGTGATGGTATATAACTGGCCACATGAAGTGAAAGCATTTTATATGAAACGCGATGAAGAAAATCCAAATTTAGCAAAAGGTGTAGATGTGTTGGCTCCGGAAGGTTATGGAGAGATTGTTGGTGGTGGTGAGCGAGAAACAGATTTAGACTTATTAGTCGCTAAAATTCATGAACATAAATTGCCAATGGAGGCTTTTGAATGGTATTTGGATTTGCGTCGTTATGGTTCAGTGCCTCATGCCGGATTTGGTTTAGGATTGGAGCGTATGGTAGCTTGGGTTTGCAAACTTAAGCATATACGTGAAACCATTCCTTTCCCAAGAATGTACGGAAGATTGTTTCCATAAAAAATATTTATTGTTTATGGCTCAGGTTTAAAATAATTATGCTATCAGCCATGTTTTTTTAGCCTTAATTAACGAGTAATTATTGGTAATTTAAAAAACTTACCCTTATCTTACTATTATATCAACGATTTGCTTTTTTTATAAACCTTAAATCCGCAGGTATTTTGCAGCAAAAGATACTTGCGGATTTAAGGATAAACAAATAAATGGCAAATAGATAATCTATAAAAATTCTTTGTTTGACAACTTAAGCAGGGAGTTTATC
>JALWNR010000739.1 GCA_027083715.1 Bacteroidales bacterium | reverse complement strand
CAATAGGATATATCGTTTTGTTTTATGAATTATTTGATTTCTTTGATAAGCGGTTTAAATAATTATAAATCTCAATTTGTGCTCTTATTTGCTTATCTCCTGGCTGTGGTTTTTTCCAATCATATAGATTATTTCCTAAAATACGTGTTTTAACATTATCTTTTAATTGTAAATCCAATATATCTAAAAGTTCATTTTTAATATTTTCATTATAAATGGGCACCATTAATTCAACCCGTCTGTTTAGGTTTCTTTTCATTAAATCGGCTGATGAAATGTATAACTCATTTTTTCCATTGTTATAGAATACAAATACCCGGGCATGCTCCAGATATTTATCAACAATACGTATTACTTTAATATTTTTACTGAACGAACGATTAGGTACAATCCTACATATTCCTCTGATAATCAGGTCTATTTTTACACCCTGCATACTTGCTTCATAAAGTAGATCAATCATTTTACGGTCTTCGAGGCTATTCATTTTAAAAAGTAAATAGCCTTTTTTACCTTGCTTTACATTTTCAATTTCGCGCTCAATTTTAGTTTTAAATTCTTGCTTTAAATTAAATTTTGGTACTAGAAAGTGTTTAAAGCTTATTTTTGTATTTGGATTTTCCAAATAGTTAAATATTTTATTGATTTCATCAATAAATTCGGGGTTTGATGTAAAAAAACCATGATCGGCATATAAAGTGGCTGTTTTTTCATTAAAGTTTCCGGTACTCAAAAAAGCAATTCCTTTACGTTTACCGTCTTTAATAGATGGTCGCATCATAACCAATGCTGCTTTGGCATGAACTTTTAAGCCCGGAAGGCTGGGAATAATATTTATTCCTGCTTGTCGCATTCTGTCGGCAAAATTAAGGTTTGCTTCTTCATCAAAACGTGCTTTAAATTCAACAAAAACCGTAACTTTTTTCCCGTTGAGGGCTGCGCTTATTAATGAACTGACAATCGCAGAGTTTGTGGCAACACGATATTGAGTGGTTTTTATTTCTTCAACTTTAGGTTCAAGAGCTGCTTCATTAAAAAAACGCAAAACAGGGTCGTAGGAATGATAAGGCAAATGGAGCATAAACTCTTTGTCTTTCACTAATTTTAAAACAGGTACGGAATTATCAATTTCATGGTGTTTAAGCTTTGGGGTGTCCGTGCTTTTAAGAGCTATTTTTGTAGGGTTTGGTAAATTTCTTAAATCAAATAAGTTATGATATTTTAAGCCGGGAACCAAATCATTTTTGTGCAAATTAAAGGCTTTTTTTAATAATTGAAGAAAATCGGCAGGTATATTTTTATCGTATAAAAAACGTGCCGGCATTCCTGTTTTTCTTTTTGATAGTCCTTTACGGATTTT
This sequence comes from Bacteroidales bacterium, assembly GCA_027083715.1. Lineage (GTDB taxonomy): Bacteria > Bacteroidota > Bacteroidia > Bacteroidales > NBLH01 > NBLH01. The sequence goes on along the minus strand of JALWNR010000739.1, from coordinate 924 downwards.
TTCTACCAAATTTCCTTTAAACTCATCTTCAATAGGCAGTTCTGCATTTCTTGATATTTTGATACAGTAACTTGAATCTACTTTATATCCCGGAAATAAAATATTTAAACCTATACGAATAATATCTTCTAAAAACATGATGTAATGCCGGTTTCCGGCTCTGGGTAATTGAACAAAACGGGCTAAACGTTTAGAAGGCACTTTTACAATTGCATATTGCGGGCGCTTATTTAATTTTATTTCTTTATCATTTGTTTTTTTTTTGCGTTTTTTCTTTTTAAAAAGTTTAACGGCAAGATATAGTTTATTATTTTTCAAAAAAGATAAAACATCTCCTTCGGTAAGTAATACAGGTAAAACATCAGGTAAAATTTCTTGTAAAAAAAAGTTTTTTACAAATTCAGTTTGTTCTTCATTTAAAACATTATCTTGTACAAGTATTATATTATGTTTTCTTAGTTCAGGAAGAATTTCATTGAAAAATACTTGTTCGTAAATAATTTGTTGCCTGATTACTTCTTTATTTATACTGTCTAATACATCTTGCGGGTTATAATCTAATTTTTCAAGTTGATTGGCTCCTAATGTTAGTAAACTCCGATAGGAGGCTACACGTACTTTATAAAATTCATCCAAATTAGAATCGTAAATTGCCATAAAGTTAATACGGTCATAAATTGCCAAATTCTTGTCCATAGCTTCTTCTAATACTCTAAAATTGAATGATAGCCAACTTAATTCACGATCATAATATGTATATTCCTTATCCATTGAGTTGCAAAATACTTTAATCCATTATAAAAGTACATTAAAATTTGAAAACTCTCACAAATTTATATGCAAAAAGTATGCGAATGTTATTCTCGATTTTTTTAATATAAAATAATGTATTAATTTTAAGTGCCGTAATTATTAACTTTATTT
>JALWNR010000738.1 GCA_027083715.1 Bacteroidales bacterium | reverse complement strand
TATGGGAATAAAATGTACAAATATAAGCGGACTAATAGCTAAAAGTGCAAAAGCAATAGCTATTAAAAGAAATGTTTGTCGATTGTCAAGAAGTTTCATTCTTTTTAAAATTATGGATAATTAAAACAAGTATTTGTAAAGTAGTGTGAAGAGATCAATTGATAAATAAGCAAAACTACTCTTTATTCCAATATTATATTTTTTGTGCTTATAATTTTTCCTTTTTCAAAAATAAAAATTACATAAAATCTGGGTTTAATGTTACTTAAATCCAAATTAAACGGGTTTTGCCTCATTCTTATATTTTTAAGTAATTGTCCGTTAATATCAAAAAGTTTCAGGTTATAATTTTTATTATAAGTTTTCATGCTAATGTTTATAAACTTATTTGCCGGATTTGGATATAATTTAATTTTTTCTTTTAATAAATTATTTTCATTGATATTTAAAGTTGAATAGAACTCATAGCCCCCTATATCGTACCCGCTACCATTGGGTCTGAGCTTATCTTCAAAATCAACATTTGGAGCATTTACCGGATTAGCATTGTCTATTGCAGGAGAGTTTTGTTTAATATTAAAATTAAAACTCAATGTATCAACAAATAACGGATTACCAATAATGCTATCAGTCCCATATAAAGTTCCTTGAGCATTATTATTGCCATAAAAAAGATTATGGTCTATAATTCCTCCATTATTGATTTGTGTAATTGCAATTTGGGCACTATTACTACTACAAATATTATTTCTTATGATAATATCTTCTGCATCGGGATTATCAACAACAATTCCATAACCCCAGCCATTGTCATAATCACCGTTTCTATAACAAGTATTATTTATAATTTTAATGTGTTTTAATGGCTTTGTTCCAGTAAACCCAATATCACTCCATGATCCAAGTTCAATACCACCATATTTGTTGTAATAAATAATATTGTTATAAATATTGACATTTTCTATTAATCCTCCGTTTTCCGAACAAACGGCAATTCCGCTTTCCGTGCAATGATGAACTGTATTTTGAAATATATTAATATCGTAAGTGTGTTTGTTCCATGCATCAGCATATATTCCAAGTCTTTTATTTAAATGATGTACATTATTTTTATAAACATTAACAGAATACGAACCGTCTTTCACGTCAATTCCTTCACCTCCATTTGTTCCTGCTCCGTTATTATGAACATTATTTTCAAAAATTTTGCAATTATGAGAATTGGCTACCGAAATGCACTCTTCTTCACCATCATTACAAGCTAATTCTACTTCATTATTTTCAACAACAATATCGTTACTGTTCCAAACTCCTATGCCGCTAGAAAAAGTATTGTAGATATAATTGTTTTTCAATTCAATGTTTGTGGAGTTCTCCAAAAATATTCCTGCATAATCAGAATTTTGAATTGTTAAGCCGATAATTTTAATATAACTTTTGTCAGAAATATCTAGCAAACCATTCCAACTACTTCCCCAAGATATTCCATTCCCATCTATTATTACATTATCATTTTGATATGCAGAAAATACAATATAATTATTTGTATCACCCGAATTCTGAATTATTACTCGTTCATTGTAGGTTCCTGATTTTATATATACGGTATCTCCTGCAATTACAGTATTTGCAGCTTTTTGAATTGTTCTCCAAGGCTGAATTTCTGTTCCTGAATTTGCATCATTCCCATTAGTTGAAACAAAATAAGTGTTCGCTTTAAGACTAAAAGAAGTAAATAATACTATACTTATATAAATGTATTTTTTCATAGTTATACAGAAATATCTTTACAATTGGTTACAACCTTATACATACCACTTACTACACAATGCATAGTTAAAAGGATGATCAACAATCAAATGTATAAAAAATAGGAATTTTTAACTAATTTTTTTGATAATATGATTTTGTAGTTACAAAGCAGTGTTTATATAATAAACAAAAAAAGCCTCACATTGCTGCGAAGCTTTTAGCTCTCCCTCAAGGACTTGAACCTTGGACACTCCCGATAACTATCGGGATGCTCTAACCAACTGAGCTAATCAATCATTTAACATATTTTCTTGATTTTTTGTTTCTTTTTCTCTTGGCATTGCTGTTGAGTATGAATCGAATTTCTCGAAATAAAAAAAGCCTCACATTGCTGTGAAGCTTTTAGCTCTCCCTCAAGGACTTGAACCTTGGACACTCCCGATAACTATCGGGATGCTTTAACCAACTGAGCTAATCAATCATTTAACATATTTTCTTGATTTTTTGTTTCTTTTTCTCTTGGTATTGCTGTTGAAT
>JALWNR010000737.1 GCA_027083715.1 Bacteroidales bacterium | reverse complement strand
GATGAAAATCCCAAAGGCTGATATTTTTCAGCTGCTCTTTAATTTTACCGGGAATTAAATCCGGATTTTTTTGCTGTGCAAATGTTGGTAAAATAATACCTTTTTCTCGATAACGTTTTACCGCATTTTCCAATGCTTTTTCGTTAGTAATTTTATCAATCGGTTTGATCATATTAAAAATATTAAATTTAAAAATATAAAATATAGAAAAATCATGAACGTTTACGCAAATTCAATTCTTCGGCAAAATCTTTTTCTAAAAATTCATGTTTTCCTCTTATCTTTTTTTGTTTTAATTCTTTATCGTATTGTCGTAAATCTTTGCGCATTACTTTTGCGCTGATTGTTTTTGGAAATTCTTCCATAAATTCAATGGAGCGCGGACGTTTATAAGGTGCCATATTGTCGCGGATAAAGCGAAATAAGTCCAAAGCTGTTTGTTTATTGGCAAAATAGTCCGGTTTCAATACAATAAATGCCTTGGGAACGATGCGGTCTCTGTCATCAATCGTTGGTATAACTCCTACCTCCATAACTGCCGGATGTTCCATGATTTCGCTTTCTACTTCAAAGGGGCTGATGCGATAATCTAAACTTTTAAAAACATCGTCCACTCTGCCTATGAAATGTATAAAACCGCTTTCATCCATATAAGCAGTATCTCCGGTGAGGTACCATCCGCCTTTAAAAATTTCACGATTTTTCTCTACATCATCATATCCGGTAAGCAAACCTAAAGGTTTGACAGGATAAACAGCTACTGCAATTTGTCCGTCTTCGCCGGGTTTTACTTCATCCAGTTTTTCATCCAATATTTGAATTTCGTATCCGGGAGATACTTTTCCCATAGAGCCTTCCGGCACTTTCATACCTTTGGGAGTAAAAATTAATCCGGTGGTTTCCGTTTGTCCGTATCCTTCACGAAGTTGCAGTCCTGTAAGTTCTTCTACTTTTTTAGATATCTCCGGGTTTAAAGGCTCTCCGGCACTGACAATTTTTTTTAAATTAAAATTATATTTGCTAAAATCACGTAAAACAAACAATTTCCAAACACTTAATGGTGCACAAAGACTGGTTATTTTGTATTTTTCAATAAAATCAAGTGTTTTATCAGGATCAAAAGCAGAATAATTAAATGTAAAAATTGTAGCACCTGCATTCCAAGGAGCTAAAAAACTACTCCACGCAAATTTTGCCCATCCCGGAGAACTGATGTTGTAATGAACATCATCTTCTTTTAAATCAAGCCAGTACATGGTAGTCAGATGTCCAACAGGATAATGGTAAGGGTGCATTACTAATTTGGGCTGAGAAGTTGTTCCTGAGGTAAAAAACAAAAATAAATTATCAGTAGAATAGGTAATAAAACTAGCTTCATGTTCTTTTGGATAATTTTTACTGTCTTCATAATCTGTCCAGCAGGGAATAAATTCTCTTTCTTCACAATCACATTTATGTGCTATTTGACGTACACAAACTAGTGCTTTTAAACTTTTTAAAATATCTCCGGCTTGGTCAACTCTTTCGCGAAATTTATTGTGTACAATCACAAATTTAACATTTCCACGTTCAATCCGGTCGCTTATATCTGCAGGAGAAAGCAAAGTAGAAGCCGGAATTATTGAGCCTCCCATTTTCATGATACCTAAAAAAAGTTCGAAAATTTCTACAGATGTATCCATCATAATCAACACCCTGTCTCCTTTTTGCATGCCCAAATCGCTTAGGAAATTAGCTACTTGATTAGAGCGTTTCATCATTTCATCAAAACTGACGGTTATTTCGTTTCCTTCGGTGTCTGCATAGATCAATGCAGGCTTTGAATTACCTGCTGCAATTTTGTCAAAATAATCGGTAGCCCAATTAAATTTAGTGATACGCGGCCATTTAAAACCTTCATAGGCTTCTTCGTAGTTTTTTGCATTTAGAATAAATTCCCGAAGATTAAAAAACTTTTGAATATCCATATTTACTTGTTCCATGACAAAATTAGATTAGTTAGTTAATATTAATCAAAACCATTTTATACCTCAAAGCAAATTTTTAAAATTTAAGTTTGCTGTAAAACATAGTGTTATAAATTACGGTTTTTAATTGATTGAAAATCAGTTTTCAGGTATATGGTGTGTAATGTGCAAGAACGCCTTTCCCTGTGATACTACAGGTTGAAAGTGTAAACTTAATAAATAAAAATTAAAAAATTTGATAAAAAATAAAAAATAATAAATCAAAAAAAATAATATAAAAATAATATATATTATAAATAAATAAAAACAAGAAAATGTATACAT
>JALWNR010000736.1 GCA_027083715.1 Bacteroidales bacterium | reverse complement strand
AACAATAGTTCGTTAAATATTTATGCAAATTACTGTATTTCAACAACATAACAACAAAAAATCACAAATGTTATATTTTACTGATAATCAGTTTATTTGTGTATTCGTGGCAAGAAAACAACGAACTATTGAATAAAGAATAAAAAGGAATAAAGTCGATTCTTAAACAAAATCGACTTTATACACTTTTTAGGACAGTATCTTTTAAATCTGTAATCTAATCTACCTAAATCCCATTCTCTTTTTTTCCTCCTTAGCACCTCTTTCAACGTCTATTTCCATAAAATCATTAAGTGTAAGTGTTTTCATCGCTTCTTCTGTCCTATCTTCCGGAGCGATAGATGCCATTCGTAAATTTTGCTTTTTAACGGCTTGCTCTACAACTTTTCTTACGCTACGCGCATTTCCGAAAAATTTATCTCTTTGTGTATATAATTTTTTTAAATAGCTCAGTAAAAATTGTTCTGCTTTTGCTTCCAAAAACAGATTTTCTTTACGAAACATAAATTTGGCTATGCTCATCAAAGTATCTGCCGAATAATCATAAAAATGCCAAACACGATCAAAACGCGACTTTAAACCCGGATTTGCCAATAAAAATTTATCCATATTATCAGGGTATCCGGCGGCAATTATAGCAAACTTTCCGCGTTTATCTTCCATATTTTTCAAAATCACCTCAATGGCTTCTCTTCCAAAATCATTATTACTCCCACCATCAGATAGAGCATAGGCTTCATCAATAAACAAAACGCCACCCATTGCCTCACTTATTTTTCCTTTTGTTTTAATGGCAGTTTGTCCCACATATCCGGCTATGAGACCTTCCCTTCCGGTTTCAACCACATGTCCGCGTTCCAATAAACCCAATGCTTTGTATATTTTGCCCATAATACGTGCTACTGTAGTTTTCCCTGTTCCCGGATTTCCGGTAAAAATAGTATGCAATGAAAACTTATTCAACACATCTTTGCCCGTTTCTCGATAATAGCGTACCAGCTTAATCATATCGTTCACTTCTTCTTTAATATGATTCATTCCTATCAGACTGTTCAGTTCTGCACTGGCAATTTTTAATAAATCTTCATCAATAGGAATGCTGATTTTTTTCTTTTGTTTTCCGGCATTAATTTTTTGAACATCTTCTAATTGAATGGTTGAAAGTTCCTCATCACTCATTTCATTAACATTCGGATCTTTTATCAGGCGCAGTCCCATATTCATTTTTCCTTCATCAATTACTGCGTAAGCAAAACGTGCATTCCCAAATGATTTATCTCTATCGCGATATGCATCAACCATTAATTTGTTGATGTACTCTTTAGCATCATCCGAAACGATTACCGAGCGTTTATCAGCAGCATACTGGGCAATAGCGATTAACTCATCCGGTGAGTAATCATCAAAATGAAAATAATACTTAAAACGTGATTTTAATCCAGGGTTTGAGTTGATAAAATCTTCCATTTCTTTAGGATATCCGGCTGCCATAATCGCAATATCACCGGGTCCGTCTGACATTTCTTTCAGGAGAATTTCAACCACTTCTCGTCCGTAATCTTTGCTGTCTTCTTTTGAACGTGCAAGAGCATAGGCTTCGTCAATAAATAGTACACCTCCACGTGCTTTTTCAATAGCAGCTTTCACCTTTGGAGCTGTTTGACCTATAAACTCTCCTACCAAATCCGCTCTATCCACTTCGTGCAGATGACCTTTTGAAAGTAATCCCATTTTATTGTAGATTTTACCCAGCAGTTTTACCACAGTAGTTTTTCCTGTTCCGGGGTTTCCTGTAAAAACACTGTGCAGGGTAATTTTTTCCTGATCTTTGAGTCCTTTCTCCTTTCTTAGTTTCAAAAATTCAATATATGCAACGTGTTCTTTTATCTGTGTTTTAATTTTTTCAAGACCTATCAGGCTCTCAAGCTCTGCCTGTAATTCTTCTAATGTTTTTTCTTCTTCCTCTACCTGCGGTACCGTTTCCAATAAACTGCTGTGCAGGGTATTTTTCAGCTCAGCTTCCCCTTCAATATCAGCTTCACCCATTTCAAAAGGTATGGATGCAATTAGTGTGTCCATAAAGACCAATTCTGCCACATATTTATCATCTTTCCACGAACCCGGTTCATTACTTCCCCAACCTCTGTTATACGTATATATTTGTCCCTTAGTTTTTTTATCAATAAAATAAAGACTATCCATTTGAGCCTTTAATTGTCCTGCATCATCATAAAAATTAACAAAAAATTCAAAATTCCAATCAGAACTTGTTTATTTTTTAATTTTTATTT
>JALWNR010000735.1 GCA_027083715.1 Bacteroidales bacterium | reverse complement strand
TCCATATACTCCTTTTTCTGTCCGTTTTTAAAAACTTTACGCAAATTTTTTATGAAAATTCGTGAATATTTATCGGAAATATGCTTTCCGTAATTTTCAAGCAGCTCTTGATTATCAATATTATTTACTTTAGCAAAACCTTTTAATTCATTTTCATGAATTTGACGCATATTATCTTTAATTTTACTAAAAACAGGTGATAATCCTCGCATTACCAACCACTCCATATATTCTTCGGTTATTTCACTGATGATAGTCTCGGCTTTTGCAATTTCATTTTTTCTACGACGAGTAGTTTCATTTACAATTTCACTTAAATCATCAACAGCAAACAATTTTTTATTTTCCAATGTAGCAATTTGCTCATCAATATTTCTTGGTACAGACAAATCTATGAATAATTGCTTTTTGTTTTTTAAAACTGTATTATTAAACATTTCTGAACTCACTAAGTATTTTTTTGCATCAGTAGCAACTATTACAATATCACTTTTCGGTAAAGTTTCAGCAATTTTATCTAAAGATAATGCCTTTCCTAAATAGCGTTCGGCCAATTCTTGGGCTTTTGATAAAGTTCGATTGGCAATAAACAACTCGCCTATGTTCTTCTTGCTTAAACTAGTTAATACTAATTGTCCGGTTTGTCCGGCACCAATTACCAGAATACTTGCTTTATTTAAATCGGGATAATATTTATTGCATAAATCAACTGCCGCACTACTAACCGAACCAGAACCTTTATTTATTTCTGTTTCACTACGAACTTTTTTTCCTGCTTCAAACGCTTTGGTAAACAATCGGTTAATAATTCCATCGGTAATTCCCAGTTCTTGTGCTTGTGCGAATGAACTTTTCACCTGTCCAATGATTTGATCTTCGCCGATAATTAATGAATCAATACCCGATGCCACTTTAAACAAATGTTTAACAGCCTCGTTTCCGGATTTGAAGTAAAAATAATCTTTTAAATGATTAGAATATCCCTTATACTTAGAAAGTGCATCTAAAATATTAACAAAACCTTCACTGTCTTTTGTGTTTTGAGTATAAAAATATATTTCCGTGCGATTGCATGTCGAAAGAATTACCAATGATTTAAAATTTTCATCTTTCATTAATAAATCTGAAAATTCCCGAATATCTTCTTTTAAAAAAGTAAATTGTTCTCTGATTTCAACAGGTGCTGATTTATAGCTGGTTCCAACAATTCCAATCATATTATCTAATTTTTATTGACAAATTTAGCTTGCAATTCTGAATAGATTCTGAATTTTTAATCATAAATGATATGTCAGTTAACATAAAATAAAGTATTTTTATAATCTAAAAATTTCTATAATGACACCTATTTTGAAAACTTTTCTTATTATAATGCTATCAATAAGTGTATTAAATACAAAAGCACAAAATAAATTTCCGAATACATGGTTAGGAACATACAAAGGAACCATGTTTATCTATACTCAAAAAGAAGGTTTAAAAGACTCCTTATATGTAAAGTTTGAATTACTTCCCGATTCAATTAACCCGCAAAATTCACCGCTTTTGTTATAAACACATTGTAATATTATTATTATCAATACATTAAATAAATTTTACAACAAAATAAACGCACTCAAATTTATTCGCCTTCGGCTCATGAGGCTAAAGGTTGGGTGTCGCTTGAAATTCTCTTTAAGCATCTACTTCGTTACGAATTCCTTGAAATATAAAGATATATCGGCGGAATACGATGCCTTGTATCTGCTTAAAGATAATTTCATGAATTATTGCGGTTAACCGCTGGGTTTACCGAATGACTTATAAAAGTTTGCACTTTGGCGAAGTAATTAAAGATTATTATTTGATAAAACCGGATAGTTTGCCTGAAAACAGCTTTCTTTTAGATGAAAAAGACGGTATTCTTATATTGCAAAACTATATGGATAATTGTCTGTATTCCTCTTTTTCGGTAGCCGGAAATTACATAAACAGTACAATGCGCAAAGAAAAGAATACGATTTACTTTGAAGTTTTCAGTTCTATGACCAAAGAAAATTTAAAAACGCAAAATAAAGCAAAAAAAGGACAAACGGTATTTATAGTACGTAGTTTTCCTCCCTTTACTACACAAAAAGCAAAATTAAAAAAAACTGAAAACTAATTATCGTTAAGCAAAAAAATTCATTGACCCGCATTATTTATAAGCATTTAGAATTTCAGAACTTTCTTCCTGTTTTAATCTTTAGGAGATCCTAACAATTTTTAACAATAATTTGAACAGAAACACTATTAGATTTATTTTTCTTTTTAGG
>JALWNR010000734.1 GCA_027083715.1 Bacteroidales bacterium | reverse complement strand
ATATAAAAGGTATTATCCTTCAAAAAGGGGATAAATTTAATTTATTGGTGGAAGCAAATAATGAGGAAAAAGCTATTGATTTGATTAATACCAAAAAAGATTGGGTAATTATTAAAGAGTTTAGTAGTCTTGAAAATGCAAATTTTGCTGAACAAGTATTACTTAAAAATGGTATAAATTCAGTAATTGTTAATGAAAAAGACAGCCTGTTTTTGATAGGTAAACTTGAGCTATATGTAGAAGTTGACAATAAAGAACAAGCAGAAGAAATTCTTAAACAATTATAATTTTAAATTAAAACTAAGTTGAACGATTAAGAACAAAAAAATCTAAAACTCTGGTGATACAAGGTTTTTACAATTTTTGAACATATCTGATTGGTATAAGAAAAATTTTGAAAACTTCTGATGTATGGTCGATAATTTAAAGAGTTTGTAATCACTCAAATTAACTTAAATATTGCAAAATTTGCAAAACACTAAACTAATGAAGAATAATTTCACTAAAAGAGTGCTCTCGGCAATTGTATTTTCTTTTCTTTTAATTGGCGGAACTTTGTTGCACCCATTGTCATTTTTTCTCCTTTTTTTTATTATTATAATTTTGGGTTTGTTAGAGTTCTACAAATTGGTCGAAGTGGCTGAAATTCAACCTCAATACTTTTCAGGTATATTGTTAGGCATGGTGATTTTTACAGGAAACTACCTATTCGCAAGAGGATTGGTCGATTTTAAATTATTTCTAGTAATTATTCCTGTATTGGTTACCATTATGATTGTTGAATTGTATAGGAATAAGAAAAATCCCTTTTCAAATATTGCATTTACCATATTTGGTGCATCCTATGTTTCTATTCCTTTTGCCATATTAAGCTGGTTTGTTTTTAACCAATCGTTTCCCGATAATTTTTACCCTTTGCTGCTTATCGGGTTTTTTATGCTTATTTGGGCAAACGATTCGGGAGCCTATGTTGTTGGTTCACTAATTGGTAAACACAAGCTTTTTGAGCGTATTTCGCCTAAAAAAACGTGGGAAGGTTTTTTAGGCGGCGGATTGTTTTCTCTTTTGGCTGCCTGGTTAATTTCATATTATGTAGATGTAATAAGTTTGAGTGATTGGTTGATTATTGCAACATTGACTTTTATTTTCGGAACATTTGGCGATTTGTTGGAATCTTTACTCAAAAGGATGGTTAATGTTAAAGACTCCGGACAAATCATGCCCGGACATGGCGGAGTTTTAGACCGTTTTGATAGTCTTATTATTGCAGCACCTATGGTTTTTATTTATTTAATGATTATTTTAAAGTAACTTTGTAATTTTGAAAATCTGCAAAAAAATAAAAGCAGGTTTTTTCATGAGTCAAATAATTGTTTAATTAAAATTTATTTTTGTGAGAATACATAAAGAAGGATACACGACCATTATCGTTGTTTTATTTGTGTTATTGCTAATTAATGCAGCCATTTATTTTATAATTGAAAAAGCCTTTGTTTTTAAATATATTTTTGCCGGAATATCTTTTATTTTCTGGATTTTTATTATTGCATTTTTTAGAGTTCCTAATAGAAAAGTGCAAACAAACAATCATAATATTTTAGCTCCTGCAGATGGTGAAATTGTAGTAATTGAAGAAACCATTGAAGAAGAGTATTTTAAAGATAGGCGAATACAAATATCTACTTTTATGTCGCCTATGAATATACATGTAAATTGGTGTCCTGTAAAAGGAACTGTTCAATACACAAAATACCATAAAGGAAAATATCTGGTTGCCTGGCATCCTAAATCCTCAACTTTGAATGAGCGCTCTACTATTGTACTTAAAACCAAAGACGGTCAAGAAATTCTTGTCCGGCAAATTGCAGGTGCTGTTGCACGGCGTATTGTTACCTACCCAACAAAAAATGAGGAACTTAATCAGGCAGAGCAAATAGGTTTTATTAAGTTTGGTTCTCGTGTAGATATTTTTCTTCCGCTAGACGCTGATGTTAAAGTGGAATTACATCAACAGGTTCGTGGTACACAAACTGTTTTGGCTAATTTTGCTTAAATTGTCTAATCCCATTTATTTTTTTGATTTAAGCTTAAACTTAAATTAAATAATTGCAAACAAGGAAAATTGATGATTTTTTAAGGTAGTAATTACTTGATTTACAGTAATATAAATCAGCAAGCCTATTTCTGATAATTGATTTTTATCATAACCCGAATTTCGAGACATTTTTTTTAAAGTAAAACCAAATAGCTAACTTTAGCGGATGGCAGAAGCATAAGCCTGTTAATACAATACAGCAAGA
>JALWNR010000733.1 GCA_027083715.1 Bacteroidales bacterium | reverse complement strand
TTCAAACATGCTGATGATTGGAGTAGTGGCGACCATATATATTTAATCCGCTTAGCAGATATTTTATTGCTCAAAGCCGAAGCCTTAGCTAATTTAAATCAGGGCGATTTTGGACGCAGCCTTGTAAATACTGTTAGAGCAAGAGTAGGATTAGACCCTGTTCCTGCAGGTAATTCAGAAGAAATGTTAGACATTATTCTTAACGAAAGAAGGCTCGAGTTAGCTTATGAAGCACAACGCTGGGATGATTTGGTAAGATACGGGAAAGCTGTGAGCACCATGAACGCTTTAAAAGAAATGAACCTTATTACGGGTGAATATGTTGAGTATAACGCAAATCAAAATACACTAATTCTTCCTATTCCTATTGACGAATTAGACAGAAACCCGAATCTGACACAAAACCCGGGCTATTAATTGCTAATTATTCGGTTTGCGATTTGCAAATAATAAATCGCAAACCGATTTAAAAGTTTAAGATAATGAAGAATTCAAACTTATTAATAAACGTTTTTATACTGTTGTTACTCATCATAAATATTTCGGCTTGTAATGAAAAGAAACCGGAAGAGCAAACAACGATTATAAAGCCACAGAAAATAATCCCTGCAGCTGAAAAGATTATTTTGTCAGATAATCAGGTAAGCATTTCGGAGAACACGGTTTTATATGCAGATAAAAGATTTTTAAAGGCTAAAGAGGTTATAATAAAAGCAATAAACGATATTGGAATTATTAATTTTAATAAGTTTAGCGATAATCAAGACGAGAGTGATATCTTATTGCGTTACAGTGAAGAATTATCTGAAAATGAATACAAGATTGACATCGACAGCGGTAAAATAATCATAATGGCAAAAAGTCCTCAAAGTGCTTTTTATGCGGCACAAACTTTTAGGCAAATTTTATGGACAGCTGATATGGATACGAATGAAAGGGTAATTATTATTCCTGCTCTTTCAATTACTGATAAACCGCAAAATATGTATAGAGGTTTTCATATTGATTTATCGAGACATTTTTTTCCAAAAGAGTTTATTTTTAAACTAATCGATCAAATGGCTCTGTATAAATTAAATAAGCTGCAACTGCATTTAACGGATGATCAAGGATGGCGCATTCAAATAGATAAATACCCTAAACTTACTAGCGTAGGAGCATACAGAACGTTTAATGATCAAGATTCGGTGTGTATGGAAAAGGCAAAATACGATGCCGACTACGAATTTAACCCTATGTTTGTAAATGGTTCTACTTATGGAGGATTTTATACGAAGCAGGATTTGAAAGATATTGTTTCTTATGCAACGGAAAATTTTATCGATGTAATACCTGAAGTAGATATGCCGGGACACATGTCGGCAGCTATTCGTTCGTATCCGGAATTGTCTCTTTCATGTTCGGGTAATACCAATTGGGGAAGCGAATTTTCAGAACCTTTGTGCGTATGTCGTAATGAAGTAATGCAATTTGCCTACGATGTGTGGGACGAAGTTATGAACCTTTTTCCTTATGATTATGTTCATTTGGGAGCAGATGAAGTAGAGAAAAGTTTCTGGTTGGAGAGTGCCGATTGTCAACAATTTATGGAAGAAAATAACATGAATCATGTAAATCAGATACAGTCTTATTTTGTCGATAAAATGTTTGAGTATATCTCATCTAAAGGAAAAAAAATGATTGCATGGGACGATATTTTCGTAAGCAATGATGATGATATTGTAAACTCGGTAGATCCGAATATTACCATAATGTATTGGCGTGATTATAAACCTGAATCAGCTGATTATGCTGCTCAGAATGGAAATCCAATTGTTTTAACTCCTTGGTCATGGTTTTATTTAAGCTCCGAACCCAATGATGAGAATTTAAAATCTCTTTATGAGTTTAGCGAACAATCTGAATTATCTGCTCAGGTTATTGCGCAAAAAATTGGCTATCAGGCATGTGTTTGGACAGAAGAAATTCCTTCGGAAGCTGTTTTTGAACGCTATATTTTTCCGCGTTTTCAGGCTTATGCAGAAGTTGCTTGGTCAAAAAATAAAGTTTGGGATTCTTTTATTAAAAGGATGCCTGCTCATCTTAAATATTTAAAGGATAATGGGATTAAATATACTGAATCCTCTTATTTTAAATAAAATTTTATCGTGCTGAATATTCAAGTTCAGAACTGAATTTTAAAATATTTTGAACTCCTCAGTAAATTACAACTGAAAAGTTTTTGTTCGTTGTTTGTTAAATATGGGCAAGTTATGTTGTATTGTGAGCTGTTCTATACTTTTCCCTTAACTAAAACATACTAAAAGAAACTAAAATGAAAAAAATATATCTTATCAGCATACTAATTATTATTAATAGTATAAACTCTTTTTCACAAAACCTCGATCCACTTTGGGATATTTGGCAGTATGAACATGGTGCCACAATTGAAGAATTTATAAACGATTATGGTGAAACAAATTATTATGTTACATGGGCAAGCTCGGCAGGAACACCTTGGACACATGATATATACAATAAAATTGTGGCTTTTGATGTTAATGGCGCAATTTATACGGTTACTCCCGATAAAAAATATATTTCCGTTTGGGAAGCGCAAGAGCCTATAAGCACGGCTATTAATCACAATAATAATTTTATTTTCAGCATTTGGGAAGATGGAAGTGATTCAAATATACCCGATGAGGCTGTTAATGTACATGCACAAATACATAAACCGGACGGAAGTATAATAAAAAACAATTTTTTACTTGCCGGTGGTGCAAATGCCCAACATTCGCCGGTAGTTACTCATCTAAAAAACAATTTTTTTGCTGTCTATTGTGATGATGATGTACCAGGTGGTACTGCAATTTTTGCAAACTCTTATAATGATCAAACAGGTGTAGAAACCGGTTTTTACGGCATCACACCGATTGATGAGTATCATTGGTGGCCAACTATTGCTTCTACCAATGATGGTTCCACGGCACTTATAGCATGGATACATGATACGGATATAGTTGCCGGATGCATTGTTAAAGATAATGGTTCAAATATTAGTGTTCTTCCTTATCATGACTATTTAAGCAATATACAATTTGTAAATCAACAAGTTAATTGGCTTGAAAATATTTCAAAATTTGTAATCATTGCTAAAACATTAGATCAAAATAAGAGCAAACTGT
The DNA here is from genome assembly GCA_027083715.1 of Bacteroidales bacterium. Lineage (GTDB taxonomy): Bacteria > Bacteroidota > Bacteroidia > Bacteroidales > NBLH01 > NBLH01. The sequence goes on along the minus strand of JALWNR010000733.1, from coordinate 6,803 downwards.
GTCTTGTTGATAAAAACGGAAATAAACTTTTGGAAAAAGAAATTCCCGGTGCCGTACTACAAGAGGCTCGTCCGGCAATAAAATGGGATCCGGCAACACAAACTTATATTTATCTGTATCCAACCGGAGTAAATGATATAAATGTTGTACAAATCAGCAATAACAGTATCCGATTTGACCAAAAAATTATCGGACAAAACGATCCCGAATTAAGTTGGTTGCAATGGAGAAAAACAGGTACTTGGAGTACTTTTGTTACAGATGATACGGGAAAAGACAGTTGGAATGGCAAATACATCGCTTTATTTGCATGGGGCGATTATGACACCGATGAAGAATTAATGGCAACAGTCTATATTGATACCGATATTTTTTCTCAAAATTCTTATACCGAAACAGTTTTAACTTATGATGATTTTGAAAACGGTTGGGGAAATTTTGCCGATGGCGGAGGGGACTGTGCTTTATACTCGGGGGCTTATGCTCATCAGGGAAATAAGGCAATACAAATACGCGATGATTCAGGTGATGCTTCTTCTTTTGAACATAAAAACGGTATTGATGTAACAATGTACGATCAACTGAAAATTGAATTTTGGTATAAAGCCAAAAGTATGGAAAACGGTGAAGATTTTTGGTTAATGTATTGGGATGGAGATACCTGGAATGACCTTGGAATATATGTCAGTGGTCAGGATTTTGTAAATAACAAATTTTATCACGAAAGTGTGCTTATAGACCGTACAGATGTAAACTTTGTTAGTAATATGAAAATCCGTTTTCAATGCGATGCATCCGGAAATTATGACTTTGTATATATTGATGAAGTTAAAGTAAGTGGAATTGTTGGAAATGCAGGATTAAAAAGCTCGACAGTTACAAATTCAAATAATTCAGAAAATAGTCAAAAGGCTAAAATAACACCAATAAATGAAATTCAGGAAAAAAATGTAGTTGTATTTCCAAATCCTGTAACAAACGGAATGCTTAAAATTAAAACCGAAGGTTTTAAGTCCACACTAGAAATCAAAATATTCAATCTGCAGGGTAGTTTAATCTATAACAAAACAGTTGAGAACACCGGACTTATTCAAATTTCGGATTTATCTTCTTTATCAAAAGGAATGTATATATTGAATGTATCAGACAAACAACAATCTTTAAGTACACGCTTTATTGCTAAGTAAATTTTAATTATGAACCTAATTCGTATTTTATTTATTGCAGTACCTTTTATATTATCAGCATGTAACAATAAAGGTGTTGATATTAAAGAAGATTTTGACCCTTCCAAAGGTATAACAAATACTTCATGTGATTATCCTATTGAAGGTGATGATTATCGTCAATATCAACATGGAATTGATTTTATTCAAAAAAATGACAGTATTTATTATTTAATCTGGGGAAGTTCCGGCATACCACCTAAAGGAGCCTCTTCTGACGGTAGTTGGACACACGACATCTATTATTCTGAATTGAATATAAATAAACCTGTTATTAAGGCTACAAGCTTAATTAGTGCCAATGAAGCTCAAGAACCCCCAAGTTCTGCAATTTCTCCTAATGGTAATATTTTTATTACTATGGAAGATGGGAATGATGCAAAAAACAGTGTCGCTCAAAGATATTCCGTATATGATCGAGAAATGAAAGTCATAAAAGCTTATCCGAATACTATATTTGATGGAGGGCACTCAGGGCACGTGGCTAATGTAGCCAACTTGTTTGTGGTTTTTTGGAGTAATAACTGGGATGATTCAGTTCCCGGTGCTGATGGTATTGGTACCGGGCTGGATGTTCTTGCCGATATTTATTCTGCTGGTGGAAGTTTTCTGAGAAGAATTGATGTCGCTACTGATGAAAAGCGGGATTGGTGGCCTATTGTTGCCGGATCGGAAAATAATGCGTGTTTAGTATGGCAACGATATGAACAAGGTGATAAATATGCACTACTTATGTATAGTATTTTAAATACAGAAACAGGTGAATTATTAAAAAATCAAATTAAATTGGAAAGTCTTCTGAAATATTATACCTATGATGTGCAATATTATCCTTCTGTAAAGAAATTTGTCATTGTTGGTACTTATTATAACGGGGGTGGTTTTGCCATACTAATGGATGAAAATGGTGAAATTATCCATAAAATTAATGATATTCCGGCTATTGTACGCGAGGCTCAAGGTGTAGCAAGAACCACTAACAATGATTTATTGATTGCTTATGCACAAGAAAATTCAGGAGTTATGTTATTAAAGGTTTCCAATACAGAAATAAATTATTTAAAAACAATTAAGGATAACTATAACTGGTATGGTATAGGTGCAGATGGAGTTTTTTTGAATGATAGCTGTTTGTATATGATTAACCTGTCGCCTTGTGGATTGGTAAAAAGGCAAATCAATATTGATTTATAATTTAGGTTTGATTAATAATTGCAATGTTCCGGAGGATGTGAAAATGTCCTCCGGTTTTATCCTTTGAACGCAGAATATTGATTAAAAAGTTTTTGTTAGATTAATAATTGCCGCCGGATACTTGTTTTTATGACGAGTTTCCGGCTTTAAATGAAAGTGTTTTAATTAAAAATATAATTATGATAAAAAAGATTTTTGTACAAAGATTTGTTTTATTGCTGATAAACATCATGATATTACTAAATTCGTTTGCTCAGAAAAAAGATACAGGATTGTATCGTACTATACTACTCAGGGAAAACTGGAAATTACAATCTTCTGCAAAACTCGAAGGTGTTGACGGTTCAATTATCTCTAAAAAAGAATATAAAGCAAATAATTGGCTTAATGCCATAGTGCCGGGTACTGTTATGGGAAGCTTGGTTGCCGATAGTATTATAATCGACCCGTATTTTGGGATTAATTTAAAAAAAGTTAATAAAAAACAATTTGAGCAACCGTGGTGGTATCGCACAAGTTTTGATTTGTCAAAAGACGATTTAAAAAAACAAATAAATTTAAGATTTAAAGGTATAAATTATAGAGCAGACCTATGGGTTAACGGAAAAAAAGTTACCGGTAAAGATAAGTTTTATGGTGCTTTTAATATGTTTACTTTTAACATCAATGATTACGTAATTGCCGGAGAAAATATTATTGCAATAGAGTTATGGCAACCTGTTGCAGGCGAATATTCAATAGGTTTTGTCGATTGGAATCCTCAACCACCGGACAAAAGTATGGGGGTTTTCAGAGATGTTGTTTTGGAAATAAATCAGGGGTTGAAAATACGAAGTCCTTTTATTTCGGCTACGGTTGATAAAAATACTCTAAATGATGCGCAATTAACAATTCAAACGGAACTAGAGAACAGCACACAATCAAATATTTCAGGAATACTGAAAGTTGATTTTTCTTTGGGTACGCTCGAGAAAAATATTGAGATTCCTGCCGGTGAAACTGTTTCATGTAGATTTACGGATAATGATTTTAAGCAACTGAATGTTCATAATGTTAAATTATGGTGGCCCAACGGGTTTGGAAAAGCAAGTTTGTATGATGTAAACATCTCATTTGTATCCAAAAACAAGACAATAGACTCGGTAAGCACCAAATATGGAATTCGACAAATAGACAGCTATATTAATAAAGAAGGGAACCGGGTAGTTGAAGTAAATGGAAAATTTGTGCTTATTAAAGGCGGAGGTTGGGTTGACGATTTGCTTTTACAAGATACAAAAGAAAGTATTGAAGCACAAATTCGCTATGTAAAACACATGGGATTGAACAGCATTCGTTTGGAAGGTTTTTGGGGGAAAGATGAATCTTTATACAATCTGTGTGACAAGTACGGAATACTAATCATGGTTGGATGGAGTTGTCATTGGGAATGGGATGAATATCTTGGGAAAGAAACTCACTCAAAATACATGGCCTATGGAAATCATGAAGATATAAAACTTTTAACATCTTATTGGAAATCGCAATTATTGTGGCTACGCAATCATCCGAGTATATATTTGTGGATGCTTGGAAGTGATAAATTACCTGTACCTGAATTAGAAAAAAATTATCTTAATTTATTTCAAAAATACGATATGACACGACCTTGGGCAACAAGTGCCGGTGGAGTGGGCAGCGATCAAGGAATTGTAGGTGAAGATGTATTGGTAAGTGAGATTAGCGGTCCTACCGGAATGAAAATGTTGGGTCCTTATGCATATACCCCACCCGTGTATTGGTTTACAGATACAAATTTAGGTGGTGCTTATGGATTTAATACCGAAACTTGTCCGGGTCCTAATATTTCACCACTTGCATCATTGAAAAAAATGCTGCCGGAAAAGTATTTATGGCCTATCGATAAAGAATACTGGGAGTATCATTGCGGAAGAAATGCATTTCAAACTCTTGATCGTTATCGCACTGCAATAAATGCACGCTACGGTAAATCAAAAAGTATTGAGGAGTTTGCCTTTAAATCACAATTAATGAATTACGAGCTTATGCGCCCGATGTTTGAAGCATTTATTGCCCATAAACCCCAAAGTACCGGATTAATTCAATGGATGCTTAATTCGGCTTGGCCTGAAATGTACTGGCAATTGTACGATAGTTATTTACAACCAAACGGAGCATTTTATGCAGTAAAAAAATCCAATCAAGCCATTCATGCAATTTATCGTTACGGAAAGGATGATATTTTTCTATCAAACAATCAATTAAAGGATGTAAAAAACGTAAAAGTATTGATTAGAGCCTATGATATTAATTCAAAACTGATTTATACTGATGAATGGAAAGGAAATATTAAAGCAAACAGCTCTATGTTTATCAAAAAACTGCCACAAATTAGTGGTTTAACCAATGTATGGTTTCTCGATTTAAGGGTTTATGACAGTCAAACTAAAGAAATAGATCGAAATTTTTATTACTTATCTTTAAAAAAGGATGAATTGGATTACAAAGCGGCAGAAAAATTACCTTGGGCATTTTATACTCCTTCAAAAAGCTATGCAGATTATAGTGCATTGAATAAATTACCGGATGTCCGCTTGCAAACGGTTTATAATTTTACAAAAACAGATGAATATGCTAAAGTTTCCTTAAGCTTAAAAAACACTTCCAATTCCATTGCTTTCTTTGTTTATATGGATGTGGTAGATAATGCGACCAATGAACCCGTTCTGCCGGTTTATTGGACAGACAATTACATTAGTCTGCTACCGGGCGAAGAACAAGTTTTTGAGGCATATTACCCCTTATCTAAATTTTCGGATAAGCCGTCAATAATAATTAAGGGTTGGAATGTTTCACAACAAAAAATTAATTAGAAAAAATAAACAACAGACTTTGATGAATAGTTTGTTATAATTTGCAGGGCAAAATCATATTGGTTTATATCCCTGCAAATTATACAAAACCGCTATCAAATTTATTAAATAATTCTTGGTATAATGCCGAGCGATTAGCAGCGTCTATTCCGAACTTGTTTCGGAATTAAAAAAATTTATTTTCTGTTATTCCGATTTATATCGGAACAAGCATTAATAACAGTTCGGTATTATTTATTCCAACAACTTATTATCCTCAATAAACCTTATCAACTGTTTAGCCATTTTTTGATGTTCATCAATTTTAGGATGAAGTTCCGTATTTTGAAAAGGAAAAAATAAAGTATAAATTTTATCATCGTTCAATTCGCTAACCGCTATTTTAATATAGTTTGGCCAAGGCGAACCTTCTTCTACGGCATCCATGGGTCCTAATGCACAAATAATATTCGCATTCGGATATACTTTTCTGATTTTTAATACAAATTCTTTATATTTTTCTACAAAAAAATCAGAATTTGGCTTTTTCGTTCCAAAACGGTGTTTAAATTCCGGATAATCAGGACTTTCAACCAACCATGAATCATTCTGAAACAGATTAATCACAACTACATCAGGCTGATATTTTGTAAAATCCCATCGGCTGCTTGAATCTGCAGGATTCAAACGATAATATAAATCATCCATAATCATTGGAAACCAACTAATTGTAATGCCAATTCCGCTGCGTGCCGTATTGTAGTAATTTGCATTAAAATGTCGTGCAGTTATAGCTGCATAAGTTAAATAATTATTTGTATAAATGCTGTCCGGGTTCTCTTCAATAGTATCTGCATCTTCAATAGCATAACCACAGGTAATAGAATTTCCAAAAAACTCAATCGTTTTCTTTGGTTTTTGAGGTGCTGCAAGAAGCTCTGCACCTCTTGCCAATTCAAAACCATAGATATAAGTTGCTCCTTTTATCCATTCGGTACGTTTGAAAAATTCCAAACTGTGGTTTTTGTTTTCAATACCGGAAACTAGCGTGTACCATCTTTTTACAGAATCAGGATGAAAAAGAATAATACTATCTTGGTCTAAAATAACATTATAATAGTTTTTCCCGTATTCATCGTGTATTAATATTTTTACATAATCACCTTTAAAGTTTAGTTTTATTGAGCTTCCTTGCCAATAAATGATACTTGTACTATCAGTATGGTTTATTCTTCCCGTATATAAAATGCTATCACTTTTGTGGTGTATAAAACTTGATTGAGCATAAGGTTTCTTATGATTAGTACATTGTATCAATAACAAAAATACGAACATTATATATGTATTTTCCATTGTAGAAAGAATGTTAATGATTTTTTTAAAATCAAACTTATAAAGAAAAAATTTACTTTTGGGTATGGTTTTGAAAATATTAAGATAAATTTCTTTGAAAAAATATTATATCAAATTCCCAAATTTCGTTATTTTTACAGCATAAGAATATTTGGGGGTTACTCACAAACTTATAATA
>JALWNR010000732.1 GCA_027083715.1 Bacteroidales bacterium | reverse complement strand
AATATAAAGATATGTCGGCGGAATTCGGTGCCTTGTATCTGCATAAAGAGAATTTCATGAATTATTGCGGTTAATTTATCCTATTAATGTGATACTAAAAATAGTTTCATGTCTTTTTTACAATTTCACCTATTAATTCGCAAAAAGATATGCATGATATTATTAAATTTCGTCAAGAACTGCATCAACATCCTGAGCTTTCAGGAAAGGAGTTTACTACGCAAAAACGAATTTCAAGCGATACCCAAGCTTTAGCCTCATGAGCCGAAGGCGAATAAATTTGAGTGCGTTTATTTTATCGTAAAATTTACTTAATACGTTGATAACAATTATGTTATAATGTACTTATAACAAAAGCGGTGAACTGCGAAGCACCTCACCAAAGGTAATTTTGTGGCTAATCAAAAAAAAGAGCCTTATATCTAAGACTCTTATAATTTATTCATTGTAAGGTGTTAGTAAGGTATTTTATTAATATCTAATCCTGTATCAATAATATAATCATCAATATCTTCTTCCATATCAACATCGTTTTCATCAAAGTGCCAATTAACTACCACTTCGCCTCCTTCATCTTCATAATCTTTTAATAGATTAAGAATATCAAGTAAACTACGCGAAGTACTTGTATTAAAATATGAGAGCTTTACAATAAAAGCAATAGGTCCTTTTACTTCATCAATATAGCGTTCAAGCCATTCGATGATTTGTTTGTAAAACTCAACTGTATCTTCCAAAAACGATTCACCGCTAATTTCACATATTCCCGTTTTCGCATTAAAACTTACGGTCGGGATAAAGAAATTCTTATGGGAGCCTTCAATTTCAAGATTTTCCATATCTTTATTTATCTATTTTTACTGCAATTGAAAAAAACGAATGCTCTTCATCCACAGGATTTACTTCTATATCTAAAGGGTTTGAAGAAGTAAGTGCTACTTGGATTAATCCAATATGTGCACCGCCTTTTTTACCCGGAGGTAATTTTCTTTGTTCCCTTTTATATTCTCTCAACTCTTCCCTGTCTAATGAATTTATAACTTCACTTTTTTCAATTATAGAGATTATATCATCTGTTTTAACTAAATTTCCAGTCATAAAAGTATAATATTCAGCCTGCTCACTAATAAGTACCATCCCTGTTCCAATGTCTTTATTATTTGCTAATTTACTTCGTTCAGCCGAATAATAAGAAATATTTTGTGCCAATTCTATAAAAATTTTAAAAACCTTTTTTCCTGCTTTTGGACTGTGTTTTAATAATCCTTCAATATATGTTCCAATTACTTGAAGAATATGATCGTCAATAGGTCCTTTATAAGATAAGGGCGTATTATCTCCGAAAGTTCTGTATAAATTTAATATATTTGAATTTAACTGAGCGTCCATTCTAAATTAATTTGGGACTAAGTTTATTTTTATATTTGTTTCAATCATAAAATCTTCTATTTCTTCCAATTCGTCTTCAATATCTTCTTCTTCTGCATCATAGTACCAGTTTACTTCAACTGTGCCACCTGTAGTTTCATATTTTTTCAGAATATTTAAAATGTCAATAATACATTTTGAGGAGCTTGTATTGAAATAACGTAATCGAAAATTAAAAACAATTGGTTTTTTTACTTCTTCAATGTATTGTTTTAACCAATCGTAAAGAGGAGTATAAAACTCAATCGTATCTTCAAGATAAGATTCTCCGGCAAGTTCACAAACCCCTGTTTCAGCATTAAAATCTACTGTGGGAATAAAATTTACACCGTGTTTTCCTTCGATATGAATATTTTCCATGCTCCTTAATTTTTATTTACTCTAACATTTAATATATAAAACGAATTTTCATCATCCACAGGTACTACACTGTATTCCAATGGATAATCAGCAGTGAGTGCAACCTGAACAAGTCCGATATTTCCGCCTCCCGGTACTCCAGAAGGCATATTTCTTAATTTTCTTTTATATTGACGCAATTTTTGCCGATCTAATATATTAATTGTTTCACATTTTTGAATTACCGGTAAAATATGCTTTTTTTCAATTAAGTTTCCGGTTGAAAAACTATAATGATCATCAAATTCTCGTAGCATTAAAATGCCTACTCCATATAGATTTCCTTCATCATTTTTTTGTCTCTCTGCCGAGTAATAAGATATATTCTGCGCCAATTCAATAAATATCTTAAATAACTTTTTACTAACTCGCGGATTATTGGATAGTGAATATTCAATATTCTCTGCTATAACCGATAAAACTTGAGCATCAAATGGTCCGTTATATGATATTATTGTACTGTCTATTAAGTCTATAT
>JALWNR010000731.1 GCA_027083715.1 Bacteroidales bacterium | reverse complement strand
AATTATTATTTTGCTTTTTATTTTATCTTGTTCAGATACATCTAACAAGAAATCACAGGAGGTAAAATCAGATATTCAGCAATCCCATGAAAATATAGATAAGTCTGTTCAATTAACCCTTAAAACAGCGGATAACAAGAATGAATATACAATTGGTGATAAAATAAATTTTATTGTTGAACAAAATGACACACTTGCCATTGATTCAGTTCAGTTTTTTATGAACGGTAATCTTTTATCAGCACAAAAAAGCTTTCCGGCGACTATTCAATGGAATTCGATAAATGCAAAAACAGGAAAAAATATTTTTGAAGTGCGAGTTTTCGGCAAATCATTTATTGACAGTAAACGACTTTCAATAACATTACTATCCGATATAGTGCCGGAACAGTATAGCTATAAAGTAATTAACACTTTTTATCACGATAGATCAGCTTATACACAAGGTTTAGTTTATGAAAACGGATATATGTATGAAGCAACCGGTTTGCGAGGTGCTTCAACCCTACGAAAAGTGCAACTGGGTACAGGCGAGGTAATTCAAACTTATACTTTGCCGCAAGAAATTTTTGGCGAAGGAATTGCAATTGTTGAAGACCGGATTATACAATTAAGTTATCAAGCATATACAGGCTTTGTGTATGATAAGAACAGCTTTAATCCGATTATGAAATTCAATTACCCTAAAGCAATTGAAGGATGGGGATTAACTTACGATGGAACTAATTTAATTATGAGTGATGGAAGCTATAATTTACATTTTCTTGACCCTGAATCATTTACAGAGACAAAAAAACTAGAAGTATATGATAATAAAGGACCTGTAAAAAAATTGAATGAACTGGAAATTATTGATGGTATATTATGGGCAAATATTTACTTAACTTTTAAAATTGCACAAATTGATTTAAAAACCGGTAAAATACTGGCATATATCGATCTAACGGACATATTACCACAGCGTGATTATGAAAAAGATACAGATGTTTTAAATGGAATTGCCTATGATGCAGAAAATAAGCGTATCTTTGTTACCGGAAAAAAATGGCCTAAACTTTTTGAAATACAACTGGTAAAAAAACATTAGATTAATTTCAATTTAGCATATACTATTATCTGTAACATAATATAATACAGGTGTTTTTATTTTCCGCAAAGACCCATAAATTATACTTTAACAATGAGTAATAACATAAAAAAAATATTTTTATTGACCATTGCACTATTAATTCTTGTATTTTCTTGCAATAACCATCGAGTTTTTCATGAAGTAAAGAAATTTGATGATTTGAAATGGCATAAAAATGATAAAACTGTTTTTAATTTTACATTAGAAGATACAACTGCAAGCTACCAATTAATTTTAAATATCCGGTATATACAAGGATACCCTTACAAGTTTTTACATTTAAACATTGATATTACCAATCCTGCCGGAAAAACTATGGTTCATGAAGCAAAAATTCAAATCATTTCAGACGAAAAAAAATACATTGGTGATGGAGCCGGTAGTTATTGGGATCTGGATTACCCTGTTCCTGAATATAATTTTCATCAAAAAGGAATCTATAAAATCAGTATCGAACATACTATGAATAATGAAATTGCGTATCCCATTAATGAAATTGGGATTAGTATCGTCAAAAAAGAAAAAAAATAATACAATTTTTTCAGAAAATTGCAGTTTATTTTTTTTACCAAATCAAAACCTTCTATACAAAACTACACCCTAATTATTTTATTGTATAATCTAAAATTTAGGACAGAATTTCTATGGACTTTAAAAACAAGGTAGTTATGATTACCGGTGCATCATCAGGAATTGGTGAAGCATTGGTATATGAATTTGACAAAAGACAAGCCCGTATAATAATTGCGGCACGGAGGGAAAACGAGTTAATGAGAGTAAAAAACAATTGCAAAAATCCTCAAAACATTATTGTACATCCGTTAGATTTAGAAAATCATGATGATATACCGCAAAAGGTAGCACAAATATTAAAACAAACCGGAAAAATAGATATTTTGGTTAATAACGGAGGTATTAGTCAACGCTCATTTGTAAAAGATACCCCCTTAGAAGTAGATAAACGAATTATGAATGTTAACTTTTTTGGTACTGTTGCCTTAACTAAGGCTGTATTACCTTCTATGCTTCAAAACAAAAGCGGGCATATCGTTGTAATCAGTAGTGTTACAGGTAAAATAGGAGTAAAATTACGCTCAGCTTATGCAGCATCAAAACATGCTTTACATGGTTTTTTTGACACACTACGATATGAAATATGGGAAGATCATCTTAAAG
>JALWNR010000730.1 GCA_027083715.1 Bacteroidales bacterium | reverse complement strand
AAGGTAAAGATAAAAATCCTCTTTTGTAATTTCAAATTTTTTAATAAATTTGCCAGTACAAAATGAAGCAATTCACAATAAGGATTATTCCGTTGTGAAAACATTTAAAGCGGCCGGGCTTCGTGTTTCGGTCGCTTTTTCTGTTTTATAACAATTTGAAACTTTTATTATCTGCTTTATTTTAAAATTTCAGGGTGCTTGTTTTTTAAATTTGTTGATAATGAATAAAATAGCCGTGTTGTTATTGGTGTTAATTTTTCAATAAATACAAGTAGAATAAATTGTTCAGTTTTATGCCTTACCCAAATCATTCGCACGGAATTTACGAGGGCAAAAATACACGTAGAAGTCTTTATACATTGTTTACGCATTATTTTATGATCAATAATCCGGTAAACAAACAGAAATCGAAAACCAGAATTTTCCGATTTCTATTTCTTTTTCTTTTGTTTACCATACTTTTTAATAAAATACTGATGCATATACCATGCTTCAAATTTATTGATGCTTTTGGCTTCTCCCAGAAAAGAAGCTTCAATAAAAGCTTTGGCTGTTTTTTCAAGTACTTCGGCAGCGACAAAAGCTTCTTCCAAATCATTACCCACAACTACTGCTCCATGATTTGCCATTAAAGCAGCATTTCTGCCTTTGAGTGCTTTAAGGGTTGCTTTTACAATTTTTTTTGTACCGGGTAATGCATAATCAGCAACACGAACAGTAGGTCCCAAAATCTGCGCCATGTCATCCAATATTGGTGGAATTTCACGTCGAGCAGCAGCAACAGTAGATGCATTTTGTTGATGAGTATGTATTATTGCATTTATCTTTTTTCGTGTTTTATAGATTTCACCATGTAGTTTCATTTCAGAGGATGGTTTATGAATACCCTTATATTCATAAGTATGGTAATTAACAACAACCATATCTTCGGCTTTTAATTCTTCATAATTTAATCCACTGGGTGTAATAATCATATAATTATCATCATACCTTAAGCTGATGTTACCCCAAGTTCCCTTTACTAAATTTTTGTTCAGTAACCGTTTTCCTGCTTTGCAAACGTTTTTTTTTGCTTCTTGTATATCCATAAATCAAACTTGTTTTTATATCCCTTAACCTATTCGTTTTGTATTTAAATAATAATCAAGGCATTAATGAGTACAAAAAAATAAAACACAATTGCTATAACTTATTTGTTTATTAAATGACTTGACAATAATTTAAACAAAAATATAATATTTAACAATGTTTAACACTTTTTAAATAAATTTAACACTTCCTGTGCATATCTTTGCAGTACTAAAACAAGAAAATTAGTTTTTTCATAATAGGTTTTAGGTTAGTAAATAGGTTAATAGTATTAGGGCGGAGTGGTTACCGCCCTTTTTTTATTAAAAAAATTTGCCTGAGTAAAACAAGAGTATTACTTTTGCAGGCACAAAGTTCGGGGTGTAGCTCAGCTTGGTTTAGAGTACGCGTCTGGGGGGCGTGGGGTCGGAGGTTCAAATCCTCTCACCCCGACTTAGTAAAAGGCATTGTAGGTGTGATACTTACAATGCCTTTTTTGATTTATGAAATATAGGAAATTATTTTTGGGTGAAACAATGGTGAAACATTTTAAAGAAAAGAAGATAAAAAGCCATTCTACAATTTTTTATTTACAGCAAGTTTCTACCCATAGATTTTTGCTTCAAAATGCATTTCACAGTTTTTACATCTGATTGTGTACATAAGTTTCTTTTTCTCACGTAAACACAAGCTTGATTTTTATCTTGAAAATCAAAATGTATCCTGTTTTTTTATGGTTTGTATTGTTGCTTCTTTATAACCATAAATCCGCAAGTATCTTTATTTTTCAAAATTAGTACATCATTAATTTCCCAGTAAAACACCAACCGAAAAACTCAACACACCAGTATTTTTCATTTCATCCGTACCGGTTTTGTCTAAATCTACAAATCCAAACGAATATCCACCCTGAATAAATGCACCTAATGGGCCTAACTTAAACTGTGCTCCCAATCCAAATTTCATTCCTGCATCCCAACGGCTTACATTATCAAAGTTCACATCCGTTTCAACACCGATTACTGTTGTTGTTCCATTCATGGCATATGCTCCGTAAAATCCACCAAGTCCGTAAACAGGTCCCAGTTTCACCTTAGCTAAAACAGGTAGCTCAAGATAGTTCATATTAATATCAGTTGTTGTAACTCCGACGACATCATAACTACCACCTTTAGGTGAATAGTCCAAACCAATTCTGAATTTTAATAAAGGTATAAAACCTTTGTCCCAAAAAACACCTGCCTGAAAATTGTTTATTGAATTATCCGCATCTGTCATTTTTGCAAAGTTCATTCCGGCTTTAATACCAAACTGGGCAAATGAGGAAACACTTATGATTGTAATTAAAGCCAATAATAATGTTATTTTTTTCATAATTATCAATTTTAGTTTATTAATTAAAAACAAATGTAATTATTTTTTGCTCTCACTGCTGCACAGTAAAAATTATTTATCAAAATTGAAGTATCTTTGTTCAAAAATTATTTACCTTTCCCTAATTCGACACTCACCGACAAACTAAATACACTCCCTCTTTTTAGCCCTTCTGAACTATTGTTTTTATACAAATTGACAAATCAAAAGGAATACTGACAATGGTAATAAATACAAAAAGTAATGTAATCTTTTTCATATTGTTTATTCACAAAAATAATTATATAAGAGCTCTCCTAAAAACCCCAATTTCTGTGTACTTTAAAATTATAAAAGCCTTAAACTTGTAATTTTTAGGAGTGTCCATAAAATCAAACCTATTAAAATAAGAAACGATTTAGAGGATGTATTGTAACATTTTTTTGATATAAATCAGAAATTAATACATCTAAATGTAAAAAACTAATATAAACTTCGATGAAATTATTATTTTTACAGTCGAAAAAATTAATAATTAGCTTAAAACTGTGATAAAATCATTATCTATAAAGAATTATGCGCTTATTGATGAGCTGGAAATTGATTTTTCAAAAGGTTTCTCAATAATTACAGGCGAAACAGGAGCAGGAAAGTCTATTTTAATGGGTGCTTTAGCTCTTATTACCGGACAGCGTGCCGATACGGGAGCTCTAAAAAATCCTGAAAAAAAATGCGTCGTTGAAGGTAATTTTTTATTGGCAGGATATGGTTTAGAAGCTTTTTTTAAAGAAAACGAACTGGATTATGCGCATGAGTCTATTCTGCGCCGTGAAATCAGTCCATCAGGAAAATCCAGAGCATTCGTAAACGATACTCCGGTAAACCTGAACATACTTAAAGAGTTAAGCTTAAATTTGATTGATATTCATTCGCAACATCAAAACCTGAATTTAAACCAGTCAGAATTTCAATTAAAGGTAGTAGATTCATATGCAAGAAATACAGATCTCTTAATTGAATATCAAAAATATTATTTAGACTATAAAAATTTTAAAAAAGAACTGGAAAGCCTCACAAATCAAGCAGCTCAAAGTAATAGTGATTTTGATTACCTAAGTTTTCGTTTTGACGAGCTAGAAAAAGCAAAACTACTTGACGGTGAACAGGAAGAATTAGAGAAAGAAGCTAATACATTGAATAATACCGAAGAAATTCAACGTAACTTGGCAATTATTCATAATTTATTGAATGAAGATGAATTTTCAATTTTAGCTAAATTAAAAGAAGCGCAGCAAGCAGCAAGCCGAATAAAAAATGTTTACAATAAAATTGAAACTATTGAGGAACGCTTAAACTCTTCGTTTATTGAGTTAAAAGATATTGCCGAAGAAGTAGAACTCACGCTCTCAAATATTGAATTTAATCCTGAACGGATTGAATATGTTAATTCGCGTTTAGACTTAATTTATTCTTTACAAAGAAAGCACAATGTTACGAACATTGAAAAATTACTAGAAATAAAAGAACAATTAGACAGTCAACTGCAAAATATTGTCTCGTTTGATGAACGTATTGAAAAATTAAAAACCAGCCTAAAGGATACTGAAGATAAAGTATCAGATATAGCCAAAAAATTAAATCAAAACAGAAAAAAAGTCCTTGTAGATATTGAAAAATACGTATCCGAACAATTGCAACATTTGGGTATGCCTGATGCAACATTTAAAATCAGCATCGAAGAATTGCCGGAATTTAGTTTTAGCGGAAAAGATAAAATCAGCTTTTTATTTAGCGCTAATGCCAACATTGCTGTACAAAACATAGGTAAGGTTGCTTCCGGCGGAGAAATTTCACGCTTAATGCTTAGCATTAAATCTTTACTGTCTAAATCAATCAGTTTACCTACGATAATTTTCGATGAAATTGATACAGGGGTATCGGGAGAAATTGCCGACCGCATGGCAAGTATCATGAAAAAAATGTCTGAGAATATGCAGGTGATTAGTATAACACACCTGCCGCAAGTGGCTGCAAAAGGAGATTCACACTATCTGGTTTATAAAGAAAAAATTAACCAAACAGATACTACAAATATTCGAAAAATAGAAGGAGAACAACGCATTAGTGAACTGGCAAAAATGCTTAGTGGAGAAAATATTACTAAAGAGGCAGTTGAAAATGCCCGAGTTTTATTAGGAAAATAATGAAGATTAGGAGGACCTATTATGTTTGTCTGCAGAGTAATACAAGGAGAAGCTTGAAATTAGACATCAAATAAATCACTTTTTTTATATCTTTACTTATCCTTAACTAATTTTTTTACAATGAAAACATTTTTAAGCTTTTTAATTTTAATACTTGCAATAAATTTGCAGGCACAAGAAGAAACTGTAAAAAAAATCAGAGAACGATATGCGCAGGTAAACGATGAAGATGCCGGCTATCAGACTCATTTTCTTGAACTGAATACCATGCAGGCAGCTATTGGTTTGCAAACTACAAAAATAGCCTTCCGCTATATTGCTTTTCAGTCAGACCCCGAAGAAGACCCTTATAAACTGGATTATATTCTTGCAAAAATAAGTATTGATTATAACATTTCAGACGGTATGGAATATCACACGGAATATCTGTTTGATGAAAATCAAAACCTGATTTTTTATTACCGAAAAGCAGAAGGACAATGGGAAAACTACAGCTATAGATATTATTTCAGTAAGGATAAACTCATTAAAGTAATCATTAAAAGCATCAATGAAATGGGTTTAAAACTTGATTATACCGATACTGATAATTTTAAAGCAAAAGACCTCAATTATGCAAAGGAGTGCCGTTTAAATGCAAAAAAATATCTTGATTTTTTTAGACAAATGACTGATATTGAATATATTGATAAATAAAATAGTTTAATAAAAATCAGGGTACGACTGTAAGTCGCCCCTGAGAATATTTTGCTTTACAGATACCTTACCAAAGCACCCCACTTTTTATCTACTTTAAAGTTATGTTTTAAGTAATAATTCCCTAGCAAAAAATGGGCTTTCACAACTTTTACACCTTTACTTGCCATACGTGTAAAAAAGTCTTCTACCATTGCCGAGCCAATACCTTTACCTTGCAATGATGTAGTAATGGCACTTCCATCAAGTAAAACTACATTATCTTCAAGTATTTTGTAGCATAATCCGCCAATAACGCGTTCATTGCTATCGGTTACCACAAAATGCTTATCCATTTTTGAAATGGTTTTTGGGTAATTTACATGATAAAATAATTGATACAGAGTAGCCACTTCACTAGGTTCCAACGGCTCCCTGAAATTATATTTATTTCCCTCTTTATCAGTCAGTACAGAGCGTATAATAACCTGTTCTTTTTTTGCTGCTTTTACTTTCATGATGTCTAATTTTTGTTCCTGACGTATTTTGGGAAATACCATCTTGCTAAAAATGGCTTTATCGTCAGGACTATTCATTAAACTCTGTAAATCTGAAAGTTCAATCATTTGCATGGGCTGTATTTTAACATTTCTAAGCATCCGAAGTAATAAATTATCAAATACTTCTTGTATCTTATCATTTGCTTTGGCAAAATAGGTCATACGAAACAGATAATAACGTGCCACATCCGGTAATTGTTCCAGTTTATACAGTTCCATCAGTTCAAAAAGTGTTTGTTCTTTTGCATCAAGTCCGGCATTTGGAGTTATCTTTTCCCATTCAAGGTATCGGTCAATAGCATTGAGTACGGCAAGAGGCATATAATAAGTTTTACCCATTTTCTCAAGATAATTATTCAAATCATCCAATAAATTTTGATCTTCCTCATAGATAATCGGATTTTCTTCCATATCTTTTTTCAGGTTATAAAAGAATGCGTAGGCATCTTCTTCAAAAGCTTCAAAAGCAGCATCAAAAATCCAGCGAATTTTCAATTCCTTTTTTATCCAAGGATAATGAGCTGCAGTTTTGCAATAGAAATTTTTCACCATAGGAGCCACCAATGAAATAGTATTATCATACTCTTTATATCCACTTAAAGTTAAGATACTAGCCGTTTCACGAAAATCCATTGTAGGCACAACCACATTGTTTGGAGCAATAGAACCGGGTATAATTTTATATCCGCTATTGTGCCAAGCTCTGAAAAAAGTTGAAAATGCAACTATAAACATTTTTTTCCAAGCATTTCTCTTAATATTTTTGGTTGTAAAATTATCAAAATCAGAGTACTCCCTTATTTTATCCCATACGGTCAAATCGCCTAGAAATTTAGTGGTACGAATACCCAAAGCCAGTCGTGAGCACCCCAGCGAAGGGAGCGTACGTGGTCCGTACGGATAACCGGATATAGCAGCCAGCCAATAAAGTGATTCGTACTTAGGTTCAGGTTTCATTTCCTTACTTACTACTAAGTGTAAATCATAATGTTTCCCTTTTAGGGTATTTATGCTTACGCGATAATGTCGGTAATCGTAAAATGACATTAAGCGACTAATCCAGATACCACTTTTCGGAACATGGCTCAAATCAAAATCGTCATCTCCAAAAGCCAATAAAACAGACTCTTTCAAAAACATAGTATCCGCAAAAAATTGACTTAAGCGGTCGATTTCTGTTTGTGTCATTCCTGTTTCATATACAATGCGGTATTCAAGATCAAATTTGGTAAACTTCGGACTTTCTGTTTTAATGCGTTTATCAAAAATATCAAAAAGTTCAAAGAAATATTTTTCGGCAAGTTTAGAAAGTTCCGGTTCAACACGATGCAAAATCCAGCTTGCCAATTCAGAACGGATTGAAATATAATAATCTAAATTACGACTTGCAAAATTAAAGAGTAATTTCAAAACATTTTCAAATTGTTTTCGTACATTTTCTTCGGCAGGCCATTTAAGCTGTGTTCTATAATTATAAAGGCGTTTACGCAATGAAGCTAAGTGTTGTTTGCCAAAATTACTTAATGCAATTTCATTAATCGATTCTTCGGTAAGAAAAGAAAGTCCTGATTGAATAAAAGCCGGAAAAGTAGTTTTAAAATTAGTATCAGGATCTTCGACCAATAAAATACGATAAGCTAAAACTCTAATTCTCTCTTCGTGATGACAAGAAAGAGCTTCCAAACGACGACGTACAATATTTGCCAATCGGGCTTCATAGCTTCCAAACATTTGGCCTAATTGAGTAGTTGCCTGATAAGCGGTTTCTCCATCACAAAAAAGAGCACTGCATATCAGGTTATTAATAAAATGTAAATGCTGATCATGAATATCCACTAGTTTAGGAAACTTCGTGCTTTTATATTGTTTTGTGAGTTTTTTGGGGCGGCACAACTGTTGCGAAAGTGTTTTCAGAGGCAAATCCCACCCTTCTTTTACCGGAGTAAAAGCTATAAACTCAGGATTTCCAATCCATAGCTTAGGTTGCCGTGCAATTCTGCCAATATCAATGGTTTTTGCAGAACTTTGATAAATTAAATCGCCAATCAGATATTTACTTCCTTCAAGATGTTCAATATTTAGTTTTTTATTTGTCTGCCTGTTTAGCAAAGCGTTTCCTTCAACAATAATATCATTTTCTAAAATACCCATATCACGATATATCCAACGTGGAATAACAATCGTTAAATCATTTAATTTCAAACGTACATGATTGGTCATGTATAGTTTTTCAATAGTTTCCTTAAAGTTTTGTTCAATGATTTTACGATTAAAAGAGCCTTTAGGTGTAAGTTCTCCTTTTTCAGCCGAAAACTCTCTATCAAGAATGGTAAAATTCACAACACGCTCATAACGAGCAACGTCCTTATTTGCATGCATTACAATTTGATGAAAATACTCTTCCTTACTGTGCGTATTTTCAGCATTTTGCAAAATTGAATCTTCATAATCAGGAACAATCAGTAAAACATTATAAGGACGTGCATCTCCTACTAAAAATGTTTGCTTAATGCCCGGTACTCCTGTAAATTTCTTCTCAATAGTTCTTGGTGCAATGGTTTGTCCTTTATTATTTTTATAAATATCTTTAACACGATCAATAATTTCATAAAAACCATCTTCATCAACCGTAAAAATATCTCCGGTTGACAGCCAATAATCATCTCCTTGTCCGGGATACGGAATAATGTCTCCGGGTCCTTTATCATCTAGGTATCTGGCAAGATAATGACCTGTTAAGAGCAGTTCTCCATTTTCGGCAAGTTTCCCTTTCATTCCCGGTAGCATTTTACCGGTTGAATTTTTACGATATTCTCCGGGAGGTGTCATGGTAATACCGCCGGTAGCTTCTGTCATTCCAAACCCGCTACACAAATCAATTCCGTTTTTCTGAAAAAATAAAAAGGTTTTAGGGTCTAAATAACCTGCTGCCGATAAGCCCCAGTACAGTCGATTACCCACAGTTTCTTTAACTATTTGTTCCTTAAACTCATTGCCTTCTTTTGTTAAGCGTGTTTGAATTTTATCGTATAATTGTTGCCAACGTATCGGCACACTAATAAATGCAGTTGGATTAACCTGTGGAAAAAGAGCCAAAAGGGTATCGGTAGATGTATTTCCTGTAAAAGTATAAGTACCTCTCCAATAAATTGTTCCAAGCATCTCTAAATATCTTCCAAAGGTATGGAATAAAGGTAAAAAGCACAACATCACTTCTTTTTGTCCTACTTTGGGTAATGCTGCATGACGGGCAAATCGTTTAGAAATCAAATTATAAATAGAAAATGATACCCCTTTTGGCACACCGGTGCTTCCCGAAGTAAACATAGTTGTAGCTACTTCATTAATCGATTTGCGTTTTCTTTTAGATAATACATCTTCTATCTCATCAAGGTCGAGCAAAGTAGTTTGATTTCCAATAAAATCAATATCACCGGTTACAAATACATCGGGTTCAAGAGTGAAAATCTTAAACTTTATTTTTGTGTGCTTTTTTACTTCTTTCAAAACTTCCAAACGCTCTACAGTATCGCAAACCGCAATATTGATTCCAACAGAATCAAAAATTGGTACCAATGTATTACTTTTAAAATGTGTACTCACCGGCGAATCAAAAATATCATAAAACAAACAAGCCAAATCTGCGGCAGCAGAAATCACCCTATTATCGGAATAAATCGCCACACGTGGATCATGAGGAACTGTTTTATAAAAAACAGTTGCCAGTTCGCGAACCATCCGGTTAATTTGTGTATATGTCCAAAATCCAGCAGGTTTTGACGACATATCCTGAAACAGAATATGATCGCCCAATTCATCGACACGTAAATCAAACAAATCTTTCAAAGAAAAACCGATGTGTTGTATGATTTTAAAAACACATTCAGCCCATTCATTTCGATCAATATCATCAGTAAGAGCTGTTAAAAATTCAGGACGACCTGATAAATTTAAAAATTGCTGCCAATAATTACTGTTTAGTGCTTCTATATTTTTTGTGCCTATAATTTTTTTTACTGCATCAAGAACTCCCTGAGGCTTAATACTTTCTGTTTTGTTTACAAAAGATTGAATTAAGGAAATTTCTTTATTCATTTTTACCTGTTTTATTAAATTGAATAATCAAAGGTATAAAT